>JAJRRE010000069.1 GCA_024279745.1 Alphaproteobacteria bacterium | reverse complement strand
TGGATTTCCACGCCTTGCGACTTGCGGTACTCGTTGACAGTTATCTCGTCGACTTTTTCTTCATGACCTTTGCAATGGGGCTCCTTGACCATGAAATAGAAGTCTTCGCGCTTGGTATGGCCTTTCATTTTAACAGCCGCCAAGCCAAGTGGATAATAACGGCAGCTGGCCGGACGGTCATTATAGACCGTGCAACCGGCTTCATCGTCGAGGAAAACACACGGCTTCTTTCCGCCCTCTTCACCGTCGGCAACGCGCAGTTTGACCACCGGCAAATCCGCCTGGTCCCACATGGCAGGCAGAGTAAAGCGCGCCAAAAAGTCTGCGGAAGTGAGATTGAGGTGAGCCGATAGCGAGATGATATCCATCGGCGTCAAGGTGATGTCGGTATCGTGGCAGCACTCATTCCAGCACGAAACGCCCTTATGACACGAAAAACACATACTGTCTTCGCCGGTCAGGCGCACCGGCTGTACCGGATTATCGCTTGAGCCGCGCAAGTTAGAGATGATTTCCACGTCCAGATCCGCTTCAGCCTCGCGCCGCTCGCGGTCCTGCTTGGCATATTGATCTTCGGCTGCGTTCAGCCCCCCCTTGATTGTCTTGATTTCTTCAGCCTCATCGTTGTCGATGATGAATTTGTTGTCGGGGGTCTTGGGATCGCTCACGGGATATAACCTCTTGCGCTTCTTATGAAAGCCTGGCTCTGGTTTTAGAATATTGTGGGGACTGGGGGCAAGTTTGCTTGCTCAAGCACAGCCATCTGCTCGCTATACTATGGCCGAGCGCGAAAGGGAACAGGGCGCAAGGCTCATGGTGCCGCACCTGCGCTATGCATCAGGCAGGGAATAAGCCCGTTGAAACTGCGGTCCTTAAGGCTTGTTAACATTGGGCCGTTAGTCTTTGAGCGTCAAAACGGAGCAAATAACGGTGAAACAGAGCACAATTATACGATGTTTATTTCGGCTGATGCTGGCGGCAGTGATGGTGCTGGGCCCGCCAGGGCAAACCATCTGGGCGGCGCAAGGGGCGCAAGTCCGGCCGCTAGAATGTGCCAGACCGCCGGCGCCCATTCGCTCGCTGCAATTGCCTCGCTATTACAAGGACAAGGCCGGGACGATCATAGATAAAGGCGCCAAGGCGCGGCACAAGCGGATGGTGCGGCCATTGGTGGTGTTCGTGCGCAATGTGGCGTCCAATGCGGATAAATCGGTTCGCAGGCGTAAGCTTCGCCGCGCGCGGGTTGCGGCTGATTGTGCGCTGTACTGGCTGACCAGTTGGGCACGCGGCGGTGCGCTGACGGGCGATATGGCGACCAAACAGGGCGACTATCAACGTAAATGGGATATGACCGGTATCGCACTGAGTTATCTCAAGCTGCGCCGGTTTGCGGCTCCCTCGCAGCGCGCGGTGATTGAGCCGTGGCTGCGGCAGCTTGGCGATAGAGCGCGTGCTTTTTTTGATGATAGCGGGCGCAGGCGCAATAATCACTGGTATTGGCTGGGACTTGGGCTGGGTGCGGTTGGGCTGGGGACGAATTCGCCGCGTCATTGGCAGATGGCAAAGGGCGTTATGCAGGACGCTGCGCGCGATGTCGGCCCGGATGGGACTTTGGCCCATGAGTTGAAGCGCGGAAAACTGGCATTGAAATATCATGCCTTTTCGGTGATGCCGCTGGTCGTTCTGGCGGAGCTGGCGGCCGCGCGCGGTGAGAATTGGTATCGGCTAAACAAGAGCGCGCTGCATCGGCTGGTGGCGCGGACTGTCTCAGGCTTGCAAGATCCTATGCAGTTTGAACGGCTAGCGGGCAAGGCGCAAAAGCGGCCGATTAAGCCGGGCGCCGGGTGGGCGCAGCTGTATCAGGCGCGGTTTCCCAAAAGATCATCCACGCTGGGGCCAATGCCGCGCATGAAACCGGGCCATCGCTGGCTCGGTGGGCGCACGGAGCTGTTGGCCAGGATGCTGACGGGTTACCGCTAGAGCTATGCGGCTCACACCAGGTCCCAGGAGCGGGCGATCAGCAGGGTTGAGGACAGGCCGACATCGAGGAAAAACGGGCCCGCTTCGCCGATCGCCTGACCGTTTTTGCCATCCGCGTCGATGGCCACGCCGTGGTCCATGCCGCTGACCATGACGCTCTCAACAACGGTTTCGCCATTTGGCCCCAGACATTTGCGGTGAATCAGCCCCGGCAGGGTTATTTCTTCGGCGGCGTTCGGGTCGGCGCCGTGCAGCGCGCACCATTGCCGCTCCAGCGCTGCTGCATTGCCCTTTGCGACTGTGCGATCCTTATCGCCATGCCAGATTGACATGCGCGGCCAGATTGTTGTTGCGCTATGTTCGGGGCCAGAGTTGGGAGAAGCGCCGCGAACGAGGTCTGCCCAATAGCTGGCCGGGTGATCTGCCGGGCTCATCATGGCGGAGAAGGCCTGGGTCATAGAAGTGGCGGCGCCATAGGGCAGACCGGACAGCACAGCACCAGCGCGGTAGGTTTGTGGGAAGCTGGCGAGCATGGCCGCTGTCATGGCCCCGCCGGCGGATAGTCCAGTGATAAATATGTTTTCCCGGTCAAGCCCATGCGCGTCAATCATATGCGCCGTCATGGCATGAATGGAATGAGCTTCGCCGCCATTGGTGCTCGTATCGGTGGGCTGAAACCAGTTAAAGCAGCGGGTGGGATTATTGCCCATCCTTTGTTCGCCGAGCAGTAGCGCAAAGCCGTGCTCGCGCGCCAGCGTCTCCCAGCCTGAGCCTTTGAGGAATACGCGCGCATTTTGCTGGCAGCCATGCAGCAGCACGACCAGCGGCGCATTGGCTTTCAGATTGGCCGGGATGAACTCGTAAAAGCGCAAATTGCCAGGGTTGGTGGCGGTGCCGGTTATGTTGTGCAGCACACCGCGCGCCGGCTCATGCGGCTGGCTGCTTGATGGCGCCTTAATTCCGGGCTGTGCCTTAACTCCGGGCGGCGTTTGGCTGTCGCTGCCAAGTCCGCCGAGCAGGGCGTCGCGTGTTCTGGCGGTGCGCGTTAATGTCGGATTGGCTATTGCAGAGGGACGCGACTTTTCTGTCGCAGTGGATTTTTTCGGATGCAGCCATTGCGGCAGGTCAGGCCAGTGCAATTTCATGAAGCCATCCCATGGCCGGCCGATCCGCCAGGGGCGATGCAGCGTTGAAAGACAGATGCGAACCAATTTAAATTGGCAGGCGACAGACGGGACACAACGCATCTTAGCAAACAGCGCAT
>JAJRRE010000068.1 GCA_024279745.1 Alphaproteobacteria bacterium | reverse complement strand
CCGGCAAGCGGCAATTTACCAAAATCAGTCAAGTTAGTTACCATGCGCCAATACTGTTTGGCATGTCGTTTTGCAACCGCAGTGCACATTTTTGCCACAAATTGCGCGAATTCGACGCTATTGGGGGCCCCCCTACGCCCCTTGTCGCGTTGCAAACATAATTATGTATTTTATAATTACACGCAGCACCTGACATCAATTAGGTGCCTTGCCGAATCACATGGTATTAGCTGACTGACTGATATTCCGGGCAGCTTATGCCCTTTGCTGTGGGCCGATGATATTAGGTTGCGGGACAGATATTACCGGCATGAAAATTCTAGACGGGACCAGGCTGATGGCTTGTAGACATTCCAATTCGCTGGCCAATTTGGTGGGCAATTCGCTGGGTTTTTTAAAATCGGTGGGGCTGAAGACAGTGGTGTTGATTGCTGTTGTGGCGCCGCTAAGCGGTTGCGGCAACAGCTCGCTGACCTCGATGTTCAAATCGTCAAAATCAACCGGCGCGCTAAATCCTGATCCGCCAGGAAAAATGTTTGCAACAGCAGATTCGTTGCTCGCACGCGGCAAATATGAACGCGCCGCCAAGAAATTCGAAGCGCTGGATCGCGATCATCCCTATGCGCCTGAAGCGCGGCGCGCCATGGTGATGGCAGCTTACGCCTATTATAAAAACGGCAAATACCCCGAAGCGATTACATCGGCGAAGCGCTATACAGCGTTGCATCCGGGCACCAAGGAAGCACCGCTGGCGCACCACATCATCGCCTCATCCTATTTCGATCAGATCAAAGACCCGGCGCGCGATCAAAGCTCCACGCGCAAGGCGTTGAAAGCTTTGCGGACGTTGCAAACCCGCTATCCCGACAGCTCCTATGCGGCCAAAGCGGAAAACCGAATCCGGTTGGCCGAAGACGTGCTGGCCGCCGCCGAAATGAATGTCGGCCGGTATTATTTAAAGAAAAGAAATTATCTGGCGGCGATCAACCGCTTTAAAACTGTTGTTGTGAAATTCCAAACCACCAAGCATGTCGAAGAAGCCTTGATGCGCCTGACAGAAGGCTATATGGCACTGGGCATTCGCAACGAAGCCCAGGCTGTCGCCGCTGTGCTGGGGCATAACTTCCCCAATTCGTCCTGGTATAAAGATGCCTACTCGTTGCTGGCCAGCAATGGATTGTCACCGCGCAATACCAGTGGCAGCTGGATCAGCCGCTCGTGGAGAAAAGCGGTTAAAACCCTTACTCTGAATTAGAGCCGCCACCGGGGTATCACAGCGGTGAGCTACAAATTACGTGCGTCATTGGCCGGGCATTGGCAGGCATTGACGGGGCATAAAGGGATGCAATTGCATGGGATGGGTTTTGGGCGATGAATAAGCAATACCAATCCAATATGTCGTCGCTCGGGAATTCCGATCGCACTGTAGCAGACGACAATGTTGCCGCTTCTTTTGCTGAAACAGGCCATTCCAATCGCCGCATAGACCGACTGCTCGCCGAATACGGCGAAAGTCACCAAAACTTTGTCAACAAGCTGGTACATTGGTTTGCCGTGCCGGTCATAGCTTGGTGCGTATTGGCGCTGCTCTGGGTGACGCCGTTCCCAACCGCTTGGCAACTAGGCGCCTTTGAATTCTTGGGCGGATTAAACTGGGCCTGGGTGGTGGCGGCGCTGGCAACGCTCTATTATCTCACCTTATCCATTCCCCTGGCGCTGGGCATGGCTGGCTTCGTCGCAGCCTGTTTCTCACTGATCGTGGCTTACCTCAATTGGGGCGATCTGCCGCTTTGGCAATTCGCCATCGCGCTGTTTCTCGGCGCCTGGGTCTTTCAGTTTATCGGCCATAAGATCGAAGGCCGCAGCCCGTCATTCTTCAAGGACCTGCAATTTCTGCTGATCGGCCCGGCCTGGCTGATGAGCTTTTTGTTCCGCCTGTTTCGGGTGCGCTATTGAGGCTGCGGCCGGTGGGCGCCCAGCGGGATGAGGCTGCGCGAAATCAAACGCTTTTGAAAAATGTCGTTTCCAGTTGAGGCCGTCCCTCTCTATTGGGGATTGGGCGCCGCGGGGTCTTGGCCTTGGCTGGCTAATTGGTGCATGGTTCGCGGGTCATGACAAAATCGAAGAAAAAATCTGAAACTGGAAAATCTGCCGCTGCGACGTCAGCGCGCAGTGCTGCGCCGGTGTCGGTGCCGGTGGATGCGCTGAGCAAGGCGCGGGCTAAGACCGAGCTGAAACAATTGGCCGCCGAGATTGCGGTCCATGATGAAGCCTATCATGGCCAGGATGCGCCGATCGTTTCCGACGCGGCCTATGATGCGCTGCGTCGGCGCAACGAGGACATCGAGGCGCGCTTTCCCGATCTGCTGCGCGCTGACAGTCCGTCAAAGCGCGTTGGTGCGGCGCCGGCCGAGGGCTTTTCAAAACTGGCTCATAGCGTGCCGATGCTGTCATTGGGCAATGCGTTCAATGACCAGGACGTGGCGGAATTCGACGAGCGTATTCGCCGGTTTCTCGGGCTGGACGCCGATGCAGCGCTGGCCTATACTGCCGAGCCGAAAATCGACGGGCTGTCCATATCCTTGCGCTATGAAGGCGGGCGGCTGGTTCATGCGGTAACGCGCGGCGATGGCGCGGTTGGCGAAAACGTTACGCGCAATGTTGAGACCATCCAAGAGATTCCCCATGTGATCGAGGCGCCGGATATGCCCGCCATCATTGATGTGCGCGGCGAAATTTACATGAGCAGAAACGACTTTGCCGCGCTCAATGAAGCGCAAGACGCGGCCGGTGAAAAGCCCTTTGCCAATCCGCGCAATGCCGCCGCCGGATCGTTGCGCCAGCTCGATGTAGCGATCACCAAACAGCGGCCGCTGCGCTTTTTCGCCTATGCCTGGGGCGAGGCCTCAAGCCTGCCCGCGTCCACGCAGATGGGCGTGGTTGATGCCTTTGGTCGTTGGGGCCTGCCGGTTAATCCCCTGACGCGGATTTGCGATGGCCCCGCTGAAATGATTGCTCACTACCGCGAGATTGAAACGCAGCGCGCGATGCTCGATTATGACATCGATGGCGTGGTGTATAAGGTTGACGACCTTGCGTTGCAGGAGCGCCTCGGCTTTGTCTCGCGGGCGCCGCGCTGGGCTATTGCGCATAAATTTCCCGCCGAGCGCGCCACTACGATTTTGCGCGATATTGACATTCAAGTCGGCCGCACAGGCGCGTTGACGCCGGTTGCCAAACTGGAGCCGGTGACCGTTGGCGGCGTTGTTGTCTCCAATGCAACACTGCATAACGAAGACGAGATCGCGCGCAAGGATCTGCATATCGGTGACACCGTCGTCGTGCAGCGGGCCGGTGATGTGATCCCGCAAGTGGTAGAAGCTCTACCTGGTAAACGCCCCAAGGATGCCGTGCCTCTTCAGTTTCCAAAAGTTTGTCCCGTCTGCGGCTCACGGGCGGAGCGCGAGCAGGACGAGGATAATGGGCAGGGCAAGGGCAAGATAGATGTAGTGCGCCGCTGCACCGGCGGTCTTATATGCCCGGCCCAGGCGAAAGAGCGCCTGAAGCATTTTGTGGCGCGCGGCGCGTTCGATATTGACGGGCTGGGCGACAAGCAGGTTGATTTGTTCTTCATTGAAGGGCGCATCAAGCAGCCCGCTGATATTTTCACGCTTGCCGCGCGCGATGGCGACGCGCCAAAAAAACTGAAAGACAAAAAGGGCTTTGGCGCCAAGTCTGTTGAAAAATTATTCAGCGCCATCGAAGAGCGCCGCCAGATTGGGCTTGACCGGTTTATCTATGCGCTCGGTATTCGCCATGTCGGCGTGGGGACAGCGCGTGATCTGGCTGGCGCTTATGGCAATTGGGACGCCTTTGAACGCGCGGTGGCGCAAGCAGTAGAGGGCCGGCCGGGCGAAGACTATCGGCGCCTGATCGCCGTGCCGGGACTGGGTGAGAAAACCGCGCAAAAAGCGATTGTGGCGATTGCCAAAGCCGGCGAGGAGGTTCTGGGTCTGGCTAAAACCGGTGCAGCGCTGAGCGATGTCCTGCAGCAATTGAAAGTCGCGCCAACACGCGGCGCCAGGGCATTGGCGGCGGGCTTTGCCGATGCGGCTGAACTGGTTGATGTGGCGACACGGGCGGCGCAGCAGTTTCCCTCAGACGCCTATCTTGAAATCGCCGCGCAGGACGGCATTGGCGAGACCGTCACTGAAGCACTGGTGGAGTTTTACGCCGAAGACCATAACCGGCGCGCGCTTGCCGATCTGTTGCGCGAGGTTACGATATCGCCTTTTGAACGCCCGGCTATAACCGGATCGCCGGTCACCGGTAAGACAGTCGTATTCACCGGCTCAATGCAAAAGCTGACCCGTTCCGAAGCCAAGGCACAAGCTGAACGGCTGGGCGCGAAAGTATCGGGCTCGGTCTCGAAAAAAACCGACTATGTTGTTGCCGGCAGCGACGCGGGCTCGAAGCTGACCAAGGCGCAAGCGCTTGGCGTGAGCGTGCTGAGCGAAGACGATTGGCTGGCGTTGATTGCGTAAACGGCGGTGATTGGCGCGTTGCCATGTCAGCTGGGTGACGCCGGGTTTTGCGCAGCGGAATTGGGGGAGCGACTTTGACATCATATCTGATCATTGCCGTGGCGGCATTTTTCGCTGGCGGACTGAATGCTATTGCTGGCGGCGGTAGTTTCCTGACCTTCCCGGCGCTTGTTTTTATCGGCCTGCCGCCAATCACTGCCAATGCCACTTCGACGCTGGCGGTGTTCCCCGGCTATCTGGGCAGCGCGCTTGGGTTTTCAAAAGACATCGCCAAGGTGGAGCGGGCGCTGTTCATTCGCTATATCGTGATTGCGCTTGTGGGCGGGCTGGCCGGGTCGCTCCTGCTGCTGGTCACCAGCAATGAAGTGTTCTCGGTGATCGTGCCGTGGCTGTTGCTGTTGGCGACGATCCTGTTTGCCTTTGGCGACTGGCTACGGGCGAAGCTCGCACATATGAAGCTGCCGGAAAACAGCGCACTGATGCTGGTGTCGATCTACGGCGGCTATTTTAACGGCGGCCTTGGGATCATTTTGCTGTCGCTGTTCTCAGCCCTGGGGATGCGCGATCTCAACGTCATGAATGGGCTGAAATGCTGGCTGTCGTTTGCCCTGTCGGCGATCTCGGTGGCGACGTTTGCCGTGGCCGGGATTATCGCCTGGGGCGAAGCGGGCGTGATGATGGTCGCCTCTACCATTGGCGGCTATGGCGGCGCTTACATTGCACGCCGTCTGCCGCGCAACGTCATTCGCGTGTTCATCGTTGCCGTCGGCCTGATCATGAGCGCTGTGTTCTTCTGGCGGTTAAGTGCAGGCTAGAGAACCAAGATTTTACGTCAGCTAGAAAATCAGAGCGGTTACACAATTATTCGTGCATTTCGCCGCCTGGGTCCCGGCAATGAATGCCGGGATGACTGTTGTAGGGGGAGGTATGCTTGATAGTAGCGTTTAATTCAGCGCTTTGGTCAGCACGAAAACGCCGCGCATTTCGCCGGCCTTGAAGCCAGTAGCCTTGTCGTCGGGATAAAGCTCTTTGATCTTTTTCAGAACTTCAGGCTTGACCGCGCTGCCATGGCATTTCAGGCATACGCCCTTGGTGCCGATGGCCTTGACCATGCGGAAACTCTTCTTGCCGCCTTGTTCGATGATGCCGGTCTTGATCATGGTCTTGGGTTTTTCGCCCTTGGCCTGACGGGCTAAAAAGTCCTCAATCGCGGCCTTGGTGAAGGCATCGGCGGTGTTGGCGCTATTGCGTAATTTGTGGCTTGAGCGCGCGACGGTCCAACCGCTTTTGGTCGATATCTTGTCGGCGATGACGGGCGCGTCAACATTGCACACATGCAGCGCCTTGATCGGGCCGCCGGATTTCATGGCGCCGACAAGCGCGCCTTTCAGCGTTTTGCCAAAGGACATCATGACGCCCTTGCCTTCCATCGCCAGCGCTTTCACGTCTTGCGCCTGAGCGGTTGTGGTGAGCGCGGCGGATGCGGCCAATATGCTGGCGGCGATAGTAGCGGATTTGAACATGAAAGTGATCTCCTGGGGTGAGTTAAGCGCGGGAGTGTAGCCAGGGCCCGCGCGCATTGACAGGCGCAACATTGCCTCAGCTTTGCGTTGGATCAATGTTAGGGCGTTTGGCGGATCTTGTGCAAGCGTCTGGCAGCAAAAAATGACTGTAGTGAGCCAAAGTCCAACCGCTGAAACCTATCGTTACATTTGGCAATCAAAACTTACAATCGGCGTGTCGTAGATGGTAGAAACTTTGCCGATTTCTTGCGAATGACCACCCTAGATAGCCTTTGTCATTTGGCCAAGCCATTTGCGGGTTGGCGGATCGAGCAGGGGGGTAAGGATCTTGCGAACGCGCGCATGATAGGCGTTGAGCCAGCGCCGCTCAGTCTCAGACAGGGCCGCAGCGTCGATCAGGCGCGGATCGAAGGGCGCAATCGTGAGGTCTTCAAAGCTCATCATCGCGCGCTCGCCATTTGCGACGTCTTGCGCCGGGGTGACCAGAACGAGGTTCTCAAGCCGAATGCCGAATGCGCCTTGCTTATAATAACCCGGTTCATTGGAGAGTATCATGCCCGGTTTCAGCGCGGTCATGCCCGCACGTGAAATGCTTTGCGGCCCTTCATGAACCGACAGGAAACTGCCGACGCCGTGGCCGGTGCCGTGGTCATAGTCGAGACCCATCTGCCACAGGGGACGGCGCGCGAACGGATCGAGATCAATACCGCGTGTACCATCTGGAAAGCGCGCGGTAGCGATGGCGATATGGCCTTTGAGTACGGCGGTATAACAGCGGCGCATCTCGCGTGTTGGTTTGCCCAGGGCAATGGTGCGGGTGATGTCGGTGGTGCCGTCGCGGTATTGGCCGCCCGAATCTACCAAGAACAACTCACCCGATTTGAGCTTGCGATTGGACGTTTCATCAACCCGGTAATGCACAATAGCGCCGTGTGGTCCCGAGCCGGCGATAGTATCGAAACTGATGTCGCGTAATTTGCCGGTCTCGCGGCGAAACTGCTCTAGCTGGCGTGCGGCAGTGATCTCGTCAACACCGTCCTTGCCGCCAATAGCCGCATGATCGAGCCAGGCCAGAAAGCGGCAAATGGCGATGCCGTCGCGTTCATGGGCGTTGCGGGCGCCTCTAATCTCGGCGCTGTTTTTGATGGCCTTGGGCAGCAGGCAAGGGTCTGTGCCGCGTTTGAGTATTTTTCCAGTACCAGCGAAGCTACCGCCAAGGGCGCGATAGAACCACCAGGACGCGGTCGCTGGATCAAGGCGCACCGCTGCCGCCGCATCTTTCAGCGCGCGCAGACGTTTGGAAAGGTCGGCGGGTGGTGTTATTTTGGCAAAAGCTTTGAGATGATCGCGCAACTCAGGAGATATTTTTTCTTTGGCGACAAATAATTCCGCCTTGCCTTTTGCCGGTACAATCGCAAAGGCCAATGTGACCGGGTTATGCGCGACATCGCTCCCGCGAATATTTAGTAGCCAGCAAATACTGTCCGGCTGGGTGAGGATAACGGCGCCCTGGCCGGCCTGGCTCAACTCGTTTTGTAACGCGCTCAGTTTGTCGGCCGCACTTTTGCCGGCCAGCGATAGAGGCTGCAGCACGGCGGCTTCAAGCGGGGCGTCAGGGCGCCCTTTGCCCCAGGCGGCGTCGACAAGGTTGCGCGCCAGTGGTTTCAGCGTAATGCCTTTTGGTTTGAGCGTCTTATGCAGGGCGTTGATGGCGTTGATCGTGTGCAGCTTGGGGTCGAAGCCGATTGCTCCGCCTTTGGGCAATTGCGCGATCAGCCACTTGGCGGGTTTCGCGGCGGGGATTTGCAGGACGTCAACGCAGCGCGTATCGACCTGCGCCGGGGCCTGGGCGGTGTAGCGTCCATCAACGAACAGCGCCGCGGATTTGGACGTGATGACTGCCAGCCCTGCCGAGCCGGTGAAGCCCGTCGCCCAGGCCAGACGCTCAGCGCCGGGCGGGACATATTCGCCTTGATGCTCATCGGCGCGCGGGATTAAAAAACCATCCACTTTGGCGGCGCTCATTAGACGGCGCAATTGCGGAAGACGCTCGCCCTGGTCGGTAGATGGCGGGGGAGCATCGAAGGATTGAAACATGTTTGGTCTGGGTCCTGGTTTGGGAGGCGGGAAACAAAGTCACTGAGGGCACGCGAAAGTTAAGCTGTGAGGGCACGCGAAAGTCAAGCTGTGTGCGGGCGGGTACAACGGCATTGTGGCAGACGCGGCTTCGGGCCGCGGGCGGCAGACGCCCCAGACGCTATGAGGAAGGCGCTTCAGCCACTATGCGGCAAACACCTTGGGCCGCTATGCGGCAGACGCCCCGGCCCGCTATGCGGCAGATGCCCCGGCCCGCTATGCGGCAGACGCCCCAGACGCTATGAGGAAGGCGCTTCAGCCACTATGCGGCAAACACCTTGGCCCGCTATGCGGCAGATGCCCCGGCCCGCTATGCGGCAGATGCAATGCAGCCGTGCAATATCATATCTACCCGAACCGGGGCGGCATGACTAGGTAGAGTGCAAGCGCAGGGGATGCAGGGATAAAGACACCGAATGTCGGTCTTTGTAATTCACCAACCGGCTCAACGGCTGGTCCGGCGCGAGGCATTTACCACTTATGGACCGTTCAAAATGAACCAAGGTCCGGGAGAAAAAATCATGGCTGCTACAATTGAAGATTATGGCGATTACAGCTTTATGCCAGTTGCGAAAACTGCAAAACAAGACATTGATGCCAATGGCATTTGTGCCAGCCTGTTTGCTTCGTTCATCGGCTCGCGCGAAGCCCGGGCAAAGGATTTGGTTGCTGCACATTGGGCAACTCTGTCTGATAGCGAACTGGCCGCGCTTGGCCTCAATGCGCAGGAAATTGGCGATGTTCGCACCAATGTGCGTGCGTAAAACGCGGACTGGCTGGATTTAGGTCAAAAATGACATTGCCAAAACAAAACAACGGGAACTTGGGGCGTGCAAGACAAGCGGCAGGACGATCGCCGCTTATCGCCGAGTTTAACTTATCCCGCCTGGGTTCCAACGCGCCAGCACCTCGATTGCCCAGCACCTAAAAAGCTATGACGGCATCGGGGTGTTTTGCCGTGCATTATACCACGCGTAGAGGTCGCCCGATACCGCGCGTTGAGATCGCCCGCTCCAGCCGCTCCTGCTTCTGCCCGTCCCGCAGGCTAATTGTCTTGCAGCGCTGCGGCGATCATGGGGCATAGATCGGCTTGCCCCCTTGCCTCAGTGCGGGCCGCGCCAGTGAACAAGGTGATATCGCTGGCGCCGACAATGAAGCGGCAATGTTTTGTGCTGAGCGTCTTGGCGTCATAGCGGCCGAAGGTGATGCAGCCAAAGCTTTTGTCGGTTTGTGCAATGCGTGCGGCGGCGTCTTCGAATAAGGCGATAAAATCATCGTCCTGGCTAGCGCCGGTTTTGCCGATGGAACATGCCAGATCATTGGGACCGATAAACAGCATATCGACGCCGTCAATCGCGGCGATGGCCTCGATATTGGCAACCGCGTCCACATGCTCAATCTGCACGATTAACAAAATATCATCGTTGATGGTACGGCCATAATCGGTGTCCTTGCCGTAACGCGAGGCGCGAACTATCGGGGCGGCATAGCTGCGGCTGCCCTTGGGTGGATAAAGGCAGGCGGCGACGGCCTTCTGTGCGGCTTCGGGGGAATTGACCATGGGCAGCATGATTGAGCGCACGCCAATGTCGAGCAGCTTCTTGATATAAACCTCATCATTGAGCGGCGCGCGCACAACCAGCTCGCCGCCTGCTCCTTCGACAGCGCGCAAAACCTCCAACGTCTGGGTGAGCGAGGCGGTGCCGTGTTCATTGTCGAGCAGGACAACTGGTAAGCCGCTCCACACGGCAGCTTCACAAAGCTGTGCATTGCCCCAATGCGACCACATGGCAAAGACGGTCTCGCCATTAGCCAGCGCCTGTTTAACGCGATTGCCGCTGCTCATTGATGTGTTCCTTTTTACCTGTTGTCTCGCCTGATCCCGCGCCCTGAAGCGTTTCATGCGCTGGTTCATTCGCGGCCATCACGGGCACGGCTGAACGCATTCGTCAAGACAGCCAAGTGAATCGGCATAGAAGGATATTTCAATTACAGCGGTGGTCCAGGCAGGCGCGGCGCTCAGATCAGCTTCATGATCTGGGTACGTAGCTCCGGGGCAATATCCTCGCGGGCCAGACCAAACGCCAGGTTTGCGGCCAAGAAACCAACCTTGGAGCCACAATCAAAACTGCGCCCTTCATATTGCACAGCGGTGAAGGCTTGCGAGGCGAGCAACGTCTTCATGGCATCGGTGATCTGAATTTCATTGCCCGCGCCTTTTTCCTGACTGGACAGGATATCGAAAATCTGCGGCTGCAGAATATAGCGGCCCATGATGCTTAGATTGGATGGCGCCTCGCCAAGGGGAGGTTTTTCAACCATGCCGTCGATTGAGAACACGCGCTCACGTGCCTCGGGATCAGTGGGAGAGACAATGCCATAACGGTCGGTTTCTTCCGGCGCTACTTCTTCCACCGCCAGCACATTGCCGCCGTGCTGTTTGTATGCTGCGGTCATTTGGGCAAGGCAGGATGTGCCATTGGCCTGGACAATAACGTCTGGCAGCAATAGCGCGAACGGCTCATTGCCGACGATTTCGCGGGCGCACCAGACCGCATGTCCCAGCCCAAGCGGTTCTTGCTGGCGCGTAAAGCTTGTCGTGCCGGGGCCGGGCAATTGTTTTTCGAGTTCCGCCAGCACATCGTCTTTGCCGCGCGCGCGCAAGGTCGCTTCCAATTCGACCTGGCGATCAAAATGGTCTTCGATCACGCCTTTGTTGCGGCCGGTGACGAAGATCAAATGCTCAATCCCGGCGGCGCGCGCTTCGTCCACCACATGCTGAATGAGCGGACGGTCGACGACGGTAAGCATTTCTTTGGGCATGGCCTTGGTCGCAGGCAAAAAACGCGTACCCAGCCCGGCCACGGGAAATACTGCCTTGCGGATTGGCTTTGCAGAATGTGACGGTTTAGAAAGGGAAGCTGACATAGCTCACAAGTCCTGATCGAAGCGGTTAGTTGCAATTAGCGAGGAGGGTTCTGGCACAAAGATTGAATATCCTTAGCCTGAGACTATGAACGAGGCCTTTATACGCCGATCACTGGCGCGATCTTAGGTGATGTGCATTAAGATTAGAAGACCGGTTCGGTTCAAGGGACTTTGAGCGGTGTAAAACCCTATCAACCAATTACGGGAATTACCTATTGAGTTCAGCCGGTTGGCTGATTGGCCCAACTAAATGATTTAAAATGGAGCGATTATGAGTGTACTTGTTACGGGCGGCGCTGGCTATATTGGCTCCCATATGGTGTTGGAGCTGTTGGAGGCGGGCGAACAGGTTGTCGTATTGGACAATCTGACAACCGGGTTTCGCTGGGCAGTGCCACAAGAGGTGGACTTAATTGTCGGCAATGCGGGCGATAGCGAGCTGGTTGAGAAAATTGTCGCACAGCATAATGTTGACGCCATCATACATTTTGCCGGTTCTATCATTGTGCCAGAATCGGTCACCGATCCGCTGGGCTATTATGACAATAACACCGCCCAATCGCGCTCCTTGATGCAAGCGGCGGTGGCGGCAGGCGTTAAACATTTTATCTTTTCATCAACGGCGGCGGTGTATGGCAATCCGGCGCAAAACCCGGTTTCGGAAACTGCGGCATTAGCTCCCATGTCGCCCTATGGCTCGTCCAAATTAATGACCGAGATTATGCTGGCGGATACGGCGCGCGCGCACGATTTTTCGTTTGTCGCGCTACGTTATTTCAATGTCGCGGGCGCCGACCCGGAAGGACGCACTGGCCAATCAACCCCGCGCGCCACCCATTTGATCAAGGTAGCTTGCGAGACGGCGCTGGGCCTGCGCTCCCATATGGAAGTGTTCGGCACCGATTACGACACTGAAGACGGCACTTGCATTCGCGATTACATCCACGTCAAAGATCTGGCGCGGGCGCATATGTCGGCGCTCAAACATTTACGCGGCGGCGGCAAATCCGACATTTTCAATTGCGGTTATTCCACCGGCTATTCCGTGTTGCAAGTGATCGAGGCGGTAAAGCGTGCAGCGGGCAAAGAGTTCGATGTGCGCTTGTCGCCGCGCCGCGCCGGTGATCCTGCTGCCATCGTCGCCTCGTCGAGCAAAATCAGGGAGCAATTGGGCTGGCGCCCTGAGCATGATGATCTGGATAAGATCGTTTCCCAGGCGTTGAGATGGGAAGAGCATTTAATGAAATTTAAAAAAGCTTCATAGTGTTATGGTGCCAGATTGAAAATTTAGATTAGGCGTCAGTCGCCTCCGCTTTGTGCTGAATAGTCTGGCTTTAAAGTCATAAATGGCCTTACGGTACGCCCGTCGGGCCATTTGTTGTTGTTGCGCTAGAGTGGTGCCGGTGCCGGTAGTGGGGTGGTGTGGTGTTGCAAATATAAGAGGGAGGGGCTGCATGGCAGGTCTACCAGGTCAAGGAACGAGCAGAAGCGGTGCTTGGTTGAGTGCGGCCAGAGCGGCGGTTGCCAGCCGGGGCGGAACGTCGGTTAAATCTCTAATGCTCGCGATATTGCTGACCGCAGCATTTGTTACCGATAATTGCGCTGCGGAACAAATTCCCTTCGCCAAATGGCGCGAAATCTTGCGCAACGAGGCAGGCGCGCTGGGGGTCGGCCCAGCGGTATTCGACAAGGCGTTCAAGGGGGTGACCCCGGATCTCACATTGCCCGATCTGCTCAAGCGCGGGCAAAAGCCCAGACCGGGCGCCGGGCAGGCTGAGTTTTCCAAAACGCCCGAGCAATATTTAAACCGCCGTTATTTGCTGCGTTTGGTAGCCCAGGGCAAGAAACTGCACCAAAAACACCGCGGCACACTGGCCAAAGTAGAAACGCGCTTTGGTGTGCAAAAAGCTGTCGTGCTGGCGATCTGGGGGCGTGAGACGTCGTTCGGAACGTATAAACTGCGCCATTATGCGATCCGGGCGCTGGCCACGCAGGCCTATCTGGGGCGGCGCAAGGAGCTGTTTCGCAAAGAGCTGTTATTTGCACTGAAAATGCTCCAGGACGGTGTGGCGACGCGAGCGGATATGCGCTCGTCCTGGGCGGGTGCTCTGGGGCTGACGCAAACAATGCCGAGCGAGTTTTATACGATGGCAGTGGATATGGACGGCGATGGGCGCAAGGATATCTGGCGCTCGGTT
>JAJRRE010000067.1 GCA_024279745.1 Alphaproteobacteria bacterium | reverse complement strand
GCGCTATGCCCAGCGGGCGCATTTCCACGGCGCCGCCATTGCGACATTCTCAATGGTGCTCATTATATTGCTGATGATGTCGAACCTGAAGACGCGGCTGAAATCCTTCACCGCCATTTTGCTGGGCATGAGCTCGGCCTATCCACTGGCGTGGTTTTCCATGTTCTGGTTGGCGCCGTGGATTGGCCGCGACGCCGCCCACAGTCATATATTGACGGAAAGCCTGACCTATGTCGGCGTCGGTGGGTTGCTGCTTGGCGCGCTCATATTGTATTGCAATCTGTTCCTCGGCTGGTTTCCCGAAGAGCTGCGCCAATCGACCTTTACTGAGACGCGCACACGGGCGGGCGGCGGCGGCGGTGCGGCGGCGGTGCCTCCAAAAGCGGCGCCACCTCGGCAAGCGGGCGGCGGCGGCGATATCGGCGGCTCCGGTTCTGGCGGCCGTCGTCCAGCTGGTGCAGTGCCCTCGGTCGGCACGGGCAGCGGCGGCGGTCCCGGTGCGGTGCAAGCAACGCGCGATCAGGTCAGCGGCTTGATGGATAAATTATCGGACCGCTTCCGCACCAGCCCGGCGACTAAGAAAAAGCCCGCCAAGCAGCCTTGAGCCTCTTACTTATAGAGCCTTGAGCCCATTAGGCATAGAGCCCTGAGCCGTGCAAGCCGCAGTCCGTCGCCCTTGAACCCACCAGTGTGGCCGCTCGCAATTTCGCGCGCGGCCACACTGGTGTGGGCACACGCATGTGTGTGCTCGGCAGGAAGGACGCAGGCGGTTTGACTTTCGCCGCAATGGGCGCCTAGGATTTCAGGCGGGCTTACGGACAAATTTTTCTGAATGATATTTTAAAAGTAAAGTGGGGCAGATGGACGCTCAATCAAAGCCGCCGGGGGCGGCGGACGCTTCTAATAATCCGCCGGGGGTAGCAAAGTCTGCGCCAGTTGCGGCGGCAAACGCCGACGACGATATTTTTATCAGCTATCATCACAGCGATGTTGAGCTGGCCGAAGCGCTGGAGGCGGGGCTGAGCGATCCGCCTTACAATCTTAAAGTTGCGCGCGATAAAACTTTCCTAAAGCCCGGCGATCATGTGGATTTCACCATTCCCGACGAGCTGGTCAAAGCCAAGGCGGTCGTGATCTTGTGGTCAGATGAGGCGGCCAAATCCGACTGGGTGCGCCATGAAGCCAGCTATGCGGTGATCGCGGGGAAGGCGCTCACCCTGTCCCTGGACGGTTTCGATTACAATCAATTGGCCAGCGTCTACAAGTCCCTGCATTGCGGCGAGTATAACGCCATTATGCGCGATCCGGCGCCGCTATTGGATAAATTGCGCGAGATCAACGAGGCCGCAAAACCGCCGCCGCCGGCGCTGAAGGACCTGGATGGTCTACCGCGCATGTCCAACAAATTCATCGCCCGCAGCACTGAGTTGCGCCTGTTGATGGACGCCTGGAGCGGCGGCGCGCCCAATCTCATTTCGCTGATTGCGGCGGGCGGCACCGGCAAAACCGCGCTGGCCGCAGCCTTTCTCGATGAAATGGCGTTAGCCAAATGGGGCGGCGCTGAAGCGGTCTATGCCTTTTCATTCGACAGCCAGGGCACCGACGAGAAGCGTCAGGGCTCATCCGACAGATTTTTCTATGAAGCGCTGTTATTTTTCGGCGAAGACCCGGCGACGATGAAAAGCGCCAAAAAGCGCGCGGCACGGCTGGCTGAAATCATGGTGCAGCGGCGCGTGTTGCTGATCCTCGACGGCATTGAGCCGATGCAAAGCCCGCGCGGCGATGGAGAACATGGCCGCCTGCGCGACGACGCCTTTGCCGGCTTCCTGTCCGATATGGCGCGCACGAATATGGGCCTGTGCGTTGTGACCTCGCGGCTGCCTCTTGTCGATCTGGCGCGCCATCGGCCCGAGCAATATCAGGAGATCGCGCTGAGGAATATGCCGCTGGGCGATGCGGTTGAGATGTTGCGCAGCTTTAACATCACCTTTTCGCAGGCTGAACTGGAGACATTGGCTGGCGAATTTGGCCGTATGGCCGAGACCCCTGTTGAACCGGGCACCGTGTCCGCGCAGGAACAAACAGAGCCGCTCATTCGCTGCCACGCCAAGGCCATTGCGCTGATTGGCTCGTTCATAGCGCGGCGCTTTGCCGGGGCGCGTCTGGCGCCGACCCTGGCGGAAATCCGCGAGGCGTTTCATGTGCCGCCGGAAGCATTTCTGGGCAAGCCCGACGCGGCTTTGAAAGACGAGCCCGGCTATGCGGTGTATAAAATGGTGCGCCGCTATGAGATCCTCTATGAGGATGCCACCGGGGTGGGAAACTCAGGGCTGCAAGCGCAGCCCCGCCAACCGTTTGGCGCGGCTCCCTTGGGTAGCATGTACGACATGACGCAGGCTCGAGCTTCGCTCGAAATAGCCGTGAGCGAAAGGAATCAGGAGAGCGCCGGGGCGATGAAAAAGGCGCTGGTGGCGAGCGTGCCGGGGCGGCAATTATTGCTGCTGCGCATTATGGGCCTGTTTGACCGCCCAGTGCCGTGGAACGCGTTTGAAGCGGTGCTGGCAGCGCCGCAGATCGAGGGGCTGACAGAGCGGCTGGGGGAGGTCTCGCCCGGCGAATGGCAAGAGGCGCTGAACGGGCTGCGCGCCGACGGGCTGATGAACCCGGCGCTCGGCGGCGACGGTGTGCTGGCGCCGGGGCATATGCTCGACGCTCATCCGCTGATCCGCGATTATTTCTCCCGCCGTCTCGCCGCCGTGGCACCAGACGCCTTCCGCGCCGCGCACAACCGGCTTTACGATCATTATTGCTTTCAGCGCTTGCCGCATGCCTTTCGCGACCCGGTGGCTTATGGCGTGTTGGCGCTCTGCGCGGCTTATCCTCAAGCCAGTGAGCATTTGCCGATCATCAAGGATCTGGGTCATTGGCCCGATGAAATGGAAAATGTCTTGACCACTGTCCTTCGCGAGGCGGCGTGGCACCAGGTCCAGGCAGCCATTGCTCTGATCGATGGCCCCGACTGGCAGGAGGCGATGGAGACGTTTTTGCCAACCGATGAAGGCGAGATGGTGCCGCTGTTTGCCGCCATCGCCCATGGCTGCGCCGCCGGCCGCCAGAATGATGTATTCCAAGAGGTTTACTGGTCGCGCATTGTTCGCGGGAAAGAGAAATTTTCAACGAAAAAGCTGGGGCTCTATGGCTCGGATTTGAGCGCTTTGGCGCATTTTTTCGATCGCCCCTTTCATAAGCCGAGCCAGAGCCTGTCAGCCTCCGATCAAGCGCTGATCCTAGGAATTGCGGGTTTCAACCTGCAAGCCCTGGGCCGCTTGCGTGATGCCCGCGCGCCCTTGCAAGAGGCACTGAAACGAGATGTAGACCTTGCGGAAAGTGTTGGCCCTGTGCATTGGAAAAACGCTGCGGTTGCAGCCAGCAATCTATCGCAATTGCTTCTTTTTCTGGGACAATTGCAGGATGATCCGGTTAGCGG
>JAJRRE010000066.1 GCA_024279745.1 Alphaproteobacteria bacterium | reverse complement strand
GCAGCAGGCGCCGCAAAAGCCATGGCTGGCACGCGCCGACACCGCCACCCATTTCACATCGCCGTTAATTTCCAGAGCATCGCGCGCAACACCAGCGGCGGCCATATAAAGGCCGGTCAGCTTGCGGCATTGGCTGCAATGACAATACCAGATCTCGGCAACATCAACCGCGCGGTAGCTCACGGCGCCGCAATAACAACTGCCCGTATGGAGCTTATCCTCTGCGTCGGCCACGGCGTCGCCCTCCTCGTCCACTTTGCTCACCGTTACCGGCCGGTTCGCGAAACGCTTTGATCCAGTTGCTGCAATTGGGATCGACACCGTTCAACACATCCGCCGCCTTGACTGCCGGGACTAGCCCTGGATGCAGCGGGTTCAAAATCGCCGACGTCATCCCGGCCGCCGCCACCATCGGCAAGAACGCATTATTGATGGCATGACGATTGGGCAACCCGAAGCCGATATTCGACGCGCCGCAAGTGGTGTTGACTTTAAGCTCGCCGCGCAGCCGCCGCAGCAGATGAAATACGTCCCGGCCCGCCGAGGTTACCGCGCCAATCGGCATAACCAGCGGATCGACAATCACGTCTTCGCGTTTAATACCGTGATCGGCTGCGCGTTCGACAATCAGCTTGGCGATTTCATAGCGCTCATCGGGATCTTCTGAAATACCGGTCTCATCATTGGAAATGGCCACCACCGCCGCACCATATTTCTTCACCAAAGGCAGAACGCGCTCCATTACCTCTTCTTCAGCGGTAGTCGAATTGACCAGCGCTTTGCCCTTATAAACCGACAGCCCCGCTTCCAACGCCTCGACAATCGACGAATCAATCGCCAGCGGCACATCGGTTATCGACTGGACCAGCTGCACCACATCGGCGAGAATTTTAGGCTCATCAGCCAGCGGAATGCCCGCATTCACATCAAGCATTTGCGCGCCTGCCGCAATCTGTGCCAGGGCATCTTTTTCAACGCGCGAATAGTTTCCCTCTTTCATCTCGCGCGCCAGCATTTTGCGCCCCGTGGGGTTGATGCGCTCGCCAATCATCACGAAGGGCTGGTCAAAGCCAATGATGATATCCTTGCTTGCAGAACTAATGACGGTTCGTGTCATGGCATTCCTTTTGGCGTTCAAATTAGCTGAGGCTCATGCCGTCCTCAACGATTTATTGCAGCACTTAACTTAATGTTTCTCTACAAGGCCTGGGTTTCTTGCAACGTTTTAGTTTCTCGTAACGTGTGGTCCGGCCCTGCCGCCGGTTCAAGCGGCGTGGGCTTATTTTGTGACTGCGGCGGGTTCAGCGGCTGTGCCGAATAGTTGTCATGCATCGGCGCCCAGGGTTTGCGCGCGCCCAGAACGCCAGAGCGCTTAATAATTTCACCGACCCAGTTTTCCTGCCGATAGGCCATTAAATGAATACCACTTACGCCGTCGATTTGGGAAATTTGTTGCATGAATTCAATGCAAATGTTGCGCCCTTCCCTGCGCTCATTCTTTGCCCCTTCCAATCGCTCAATAATACCATCGGGAATGTGAACACCCGGCACAACTGAGCGCAGCCATCGTGCGGTTTTAGCCGACCCCAGCACACCGACGCCAATGAGAATATAGCATCTCTCAGTTAGTCCCAGATCGCGCGCGCGCGTCATGAAAGAGCGCAAAAGATCGATATCGAAACAATATTGTGATTGCGCGAATTGCGCACCAGCTGCGACTTTCTTGGCGAAATGATCCGCCCGGTTGTTATAAGGCGGCGCGAACGGGTTCAAAGTGGCCCCCATGAACAATTTGGGCGGCGCCGACAACTCGCGACCACTTTGAAAGCGAGCTTGATCGCGCAGCGTTCTGATAGTGTGCAGCAATGAAATACAATCTAGATCAAACACCGGCTTGGCTTCGGGATGATCACCGGCGCTGACATCATCGCCCGTCAGACAAAGTACATTGGAGACCCCAAGCGCAGCGCCGCCCAATACGTCGCCTTGAATGGCAATCCGGTTGCGGTCGCGGCAGGAGATCTGAATAATCGGCGAATAGCCCGCCCGGGTGAGTATGGCGCAGACCGCCAGACTAGACATATGGCAGTTTGCACCCGAACCGTCGGTTGCGTTGATGGCGTCAACATGACCATCAAACAGGCGCGCGCGGTTCAATACTTCATTCGGGTCGGCTGAATCGGGCGGCGCGATTTCCGTGGTCAGTGCAAAATGTCCCGCCCGCAACACACGCTCAAAGCGTCCATGGGAAACATGTCCAGGCAAACGCGGTAACGGATCGCCGGGGTTGGTGCCAAACGGTACAGCCTTGGGCTGTTCGGGTTCGGCCACAGCATCAGACGCAATCTCATTAACAGGCTCTATCGAAGATCTGGGCGGTTTGGGATCATTGGTCATCTCGGGCAATCCTTAACCAGGAAGACGAACCCGCCAGGCGATGATCCACCCACCCCTCCAGCTCGCTTATTTTCGCCCCGCCTCGCATCTGCGCCGCACCCGCCCAGGCTTCCACCCAGACACAGCGCATGCTGGCGTCTACTTCACAACTGCCGTCATCGCGCACGCCGCCGCATGGACCATTACGAATCTGCTTTGGGCAATTCATCGGACAGCTCATGCCCGTTCGGCTGAGCACGCAGTTGCCGCACATCTTGCAATCGAACAAGAAGCCTTTGGCCGCCGCCTCCACCGCTGCCACCGGGCGGTCGATCTTTGCGCCGAACATTTTGTCGAGCGCGCGCAAACCACCAAGAACGGCAGGGTTGACCAGCTCATAGACCCGCTCCAACACCCTGGCATGACGGGTGGACCACAGCCTAACCGCGTACATGCAACTGCTCAATGCTTTGGGGCGAAGGCGCGATCTTTCCTGGCGCGGCCTTGGCAACGGCTTTTGTTACGGCTTCCAGCTCGCTCGCCAAACCGCCATAACCGACATGAATATGACGCAGCTCCAGCCCCAGGCGATCCGCCGCCCCAAAGGCTTTCTGCAAAAGCGCGGCGTCTTTAGTTTGCGACAGATAAACAAGCTGGGTATAATTGCCAAAATAGTCGTCGCGCAAATGCGGGAACCGATCCAGTCCGAGCCCAGTAATAATCAACCGGTCAAAATTTTTCACAAGGTAATCGGTTAAAAAGAAACTACCTATCTGCTCCTCGATAATCTGTTCGTAAAGATCACCGCCGGCATAAAACTCATAACAATGGGCGCCGGTCATACGTGATGCACCATATCTCTTCAACACATCATCGAGCGCGCCGCCTGTGCCACACTCACCATAGGCAACAAAAACGCTGTCGAATTCATGAGCGCAATCGCGCAGGATCTCCTCAACTGCAGGGGCGATTTTACCAGGTGTGTTATGAAACCCGGCGGGCAGACATTGCAATGTCATGACCTCTTCGCCCGACCCCAACGCGCCCGGCCCCGACACCGACCCCGACCTGGCCAACGCCAGCTGCGAGCGCAGCGCCACAATTTCTTTCGCCAACGCCCCGCATGCTACAACCAGACATCTACGCTGGCGGCGCTTGTTCGACATCACATTTTGCTCTGCAAGAAGGTGCTGTGCCATTACATATTCTTACCAACAAGAGTTTTTGCAAGTTCCGCGCTCATTGCAGCGTCGCGCCCATATGAGGTGGCGTTAATGGCGTCGGCAAATTCTTGGTTGAGCGGCGCGCCGCCAACCATGACAGGCAGCTCTTTCAATATGCCGCGCTTATCAAGCTCTTCGATTACAACCCCCATATAGGGCATTGTCGTTGTCAGCAGGGCGGACATGCCAAGCACATTAGGCCTATGTTTATCGATGGCTTCAAGGTAGTTCTCGACCGGATTGTTAATACCAAGGTCGATGACTTCAAAGCCGGCGCCCTCCAGCATCATGCCGACAAGGTTCTTGCCGATATCATGAATGTCGCCTTTAACCGTGCCAATGACGAATTTTCCGGTGCTGGATTTGGTACTGCTCTGCGCCAGGATTGGACGCAGCAGCCCCATTCCCTTTTTCATGGCCCCGGCACATTGCAGCACTTCGGGCACGAATAAAATGCCATCGCGAAAGTCCACGCCGACAATGCGCATCCCTTCGACTAAGGCATCAGACAAAACAAGATTGGCGTCCCATCCCCGTTCCAGCAGGATTTCAACGCCTTCGAAAACTTCATCAGCCAAGCCATCATAAAGATCGTCTTTCATCTGGTCGACAAGATCAGCGTCGTTCAAATCCTTCAAGATTATTTCGTCTTCATCGCTCATCGAGGCGCTCCGCGCTGATAATCGTCTAACTCGGTCTTGTTATCCGTTGGCCTGGGCTGCCGAATATCTGGCCTGCCGCCGACAATTCATCAGCTGATGGACGCACCATGCACTGTCTATCAGATGGTGCGACGAATTTTTCGTTCTCACTTTCCTGTAACCGACATCGATTTTAGGTATTTCGCCACGACCCTATTATTTGACCACGAAACATTATGGTTACAACTGATTTACAACTATTTGCAACGACAGCCGCACCCGTTAATATTACTTTTGTTCAGTGCGCCGCAAAACACTTTCAGGCGTAATTGAAATTGGTGTTACTTGTTTATTTTGATACGCTGCACCCACAATCATTCAAGGAGTGGGTGCCGCCATGTTCGGTAATACCATCAGACATAGACCTCAACGGTTAGAATTTTTGTTGTTACCCAGTTTTTCGATGATGGCCTTCACGGCGTCGGTTGAGCCGTTGCGCGCCGCCAACAGAATGAGCGGCAGTGCGCTTTATGAATGGCGCACGCTTAGCGTCGATGGCAGTCAGGTCGCCGCCAGCAACGGCGTCACAATCTTGCCAGGTGGATCTTTGCATGATGACAGCATTAGCGCTGACGTTTTGTTTGTCTGTGCCGGGCTGTGCGCGAACAGTGTAACCAATCGCAAAACCGCCGCGCGGCTGCGCGACTATGCTCGCACCTGTCAAGCCATCGGCAGTGTCTGCACCGGCTCGATCGCGCTGGCCCAGGCCGGGTTGCTGGACGGCTATCGCTGCACGATCCATTGGGAAAATGTCGAAGGCTTTGTCGAGAGCTTCCCCAACCTCGATGTCGCCGCAACGCTATATGAGATCGACCGGGATCGCTACACCTGCTCAGGGGGAACCGCGCCGCTCGACATGATGATATATTCGATCTCCAAGGATCACGGCAAAGATCTGGCAATCAACGTCGCGGAACAAATGTTGCATAATTTCGTGCGCCAGCCCCATGACCAGCAGCGCATGTCGTTGCAACATCGCACCGGAATTTCCAATCCCAAGTTGCTGGCCGCGATTGCCCATATGGAAGCCTATATTGAAACGCCGTTATCGGTCAGTGATATTGCTGCGGCGGTTAAGCTTTCACCAAGACAATTGGAGCGCCTGTTTCGCAGCGCCTTGAAGATTACGCCAGCGCGTTATTATCTGGAGCTAAGGCTGCAAAAGGCCAAACTTTTACTGGCGCAGACAACCATGCCGGTATTGCAGATC
>JAJRRE010000065.1 GCA_024279745.1 Alphaproteobacteria bacterium | reverse complement strand
GTTGACCAATGTGATGTCGGTGCGCTGCGATGACAATTGTCCGGCGCCGCGGGTTTCAAATTTCGGCAGTTTATGCTGCAGATTATTCTGCATGGCGACAGCGGCGCTGGCGACGCCAATGCCAATGATGAGCTTCATCAACAAGGAACGCCAGCCAAGTGTATTCTTTGTGCGAATGCGCTGCGGTTGCGGTGGTTTGCGTTTTGCCGGGACAACGATGGTTCGCTCAGTCCCGCGCGCCCCGACATTGGCTGAGTTGGCACCAGCGGCGACCAGCGGATTGCCCGTTACACGCGCCAGCGCCCGCTTGGCCAAATCTTTTGACTTTTGAGAGGAAGCTTGGCCGGCCTTTTGTAACGCAGCCCGGCGCTGCGCGCGTTTGGCGGCGCTTTGTACCTTGGCTCTTTCCTTTGCCAGCTTCTTGGCTTCTGTCTCGGCTTGGGCTTTTGCTTTTTTCAAACCTTTGGCCTCGGCCAATGTTTCAGCTTTTGCTTTGGCCAGAGCCTTTGCGCCCTCTTTCGCTTTCGCCTTGGCTTTGGCCTCAGCTTCTGCAGCGGCTTTCGCCCTGGCTTTGGCTAGGGCGTTTGCTTGCGCCAGTTTTTTTGCGCCCTCTTTCGCATGTTCCGCAGCTGCTATAGCCTCGGCGGTTGCTTTGGCCTGGACCTGGGCCTGGGCCTGGGCTTTGACCTGGGCTTTGGTCGCCGCCAGTGCTTCAGCATTCGCCTCAGTGGCCCTGGTCGACGAGGCGTGTACGCTATCAGACGGCATGGCTACGCCATCAGACAGCGGCATGGCTACGCCATCATATTGGTCGGCTGTTACGTCGGGGGCCTTGCTGGCATCGGCGGCCTTTTGCTTGACACCGTCGAACAAATTCAAAAGGCCCCGCCGCGTTGCGGATGAATAAGCGCTTTTAGTCAATATCTTTGTTTTTGCCGGTGCTTTATGCGCGCGCGCTTCCGGCGCCGCCGCCGCTGATTTTAAAGGTTGCGGTGAAGATGCTGCAGGCCCTTGTGGTTGCTTCTGCCTTTGCGCCGGCGGCGGCATCTGCGCGGGCGGCGGCGGCGGCGCATGAGCTGGCGACGACTGAAGAGCTTGTAGTTGAGCTTGCGTAAGAGCCTGCGCCGGAGCACGCTTAATGGCCGGACGGGCGATGGCTTGTGGTGCCAGCGGCTGTTCAGCAGGGAGGTTGGCAAGCGGTTGTGGCGGCCTGTTGTGAGCAGCTTGAGCCGGTGCTTGAACCGGTGCTTGGACGTGCGGCTGCGGCTGGGCTTGACCAGGCGCCGGAGCGGCATGGGCTGCGCGCGCGCCTAAGCCTGCTGCCAATGGGGAAACTGCGGGCGGGGAACCGGCGGGCGGAAGGACTGCGCCGGCTTGTGCATGAACGGCGGAATGGCGCGCGGCAACGGCTTGCGGAGGGGCACTGCCAGCGCGCGCAAATAATAGATCATCGCGCCATTGTGCAATCGATTGTGGACGCTCATTTACATTGAGCCGAAGCGCCTTATCGATTGCCGCCAAGAACTCCGGTCGGTAAGAGCTGAGCGCGCCATCGCGCGCCGATTTCAACTCATCTGCCACAATGCGGGAGGGCGCATCGATCGGCCGGTGACCACATACTGCAAAATAGAGCGTTGCCGCCAACGAATAGATGTCCGTCCAGGGGCCTTGATTGCGCGAGGTCATGGCATATTGCTCATAGGGCGAATAGCCGGGCTTGACCAAAGCGGAGATGGTTTTGGAATGCTGCGCAATCTGGCCGCGCGCCGAGCCGAAGTCGATCAGCACCGGTTTGCCGCTCTTGCGAATGATAATATTGTCCGGCGCAATATCCCGGTGCAGAAAATCGGCATCGTGGATCAGCGCCAAGGCATCAAGTAGCGGCGCCACAATGGCATCAAGCTCGGACTGGAGCGGCGCCCGGCGCAAATTCGCCAGCCACAATTTTAGCGATGAGCCTTCTTCGAAATGCAGCACCATATAGCCGGTTTTGTGCAAGCGAAAGTAGCGATAGACGCGCACAATATTGGGGTGGTCGAATTTAGCCAGCGCCTGAGCTTCGTCGATAAAGCGATCAAGACCCCATTTATAATCGGCATCGCAACTTTTTGAGCGTGGCACAGCTTCCAGGATATTGTCGCGCACGGCGAAGTCGGATGGGAAATATTCCTTGATGGTCACCAGCCGGGCAAGGGAGGGCTCCTCAGCCAAATAGGTTATGCCGAAGCCACCGGCACCAAGCACGCGCCTGATGCGATAGTCTCCGACCAATTCGGTCCCAACAGGCAAAGCGCGCAAGTCGCTCATGGTGCCTACAATTCCCCCGGTCTCATTCCCAATATGGTGCAGCGCAGTCTAAAAGGCGTCTAGCGCGTGGCAGTGCAATGGCGCCATGCAAGATGGCAATGTGAAATTTGAGGGATGCTGAAGGTGCCTTGACGGATCGTTCCCCCAACGATGTCACCATGTGCGCACAGGACAAGGTATTGCAGGCGACAATATGGCAAATGCGCTGAAATGCAGGGCAAACGCGGCGTTTTGGCGCTGCAATCATGGCGAAGTTTGGAGTAAAAAAATGAGGTCAAAGCGCTATATCGCGGGCGCTGGAAGCGGTGCTTGCAATAACCGCCGTCATTATTTTGCCGCCATTGTGCTGCTGCCATATTGATCAACATCGCGAAATTCAACACTTAAGGGTATGAAATGCTTGGTCGTGGGATAACGACAGTGGTAATCGCAATGATGGTGTTTGTGGGGGCAAGCTTCGCGGCCCATGAACTGGTTGCTCAAAATTCAAAATTCTCCAAATCTTACAGCGGCTTGAAGCTAGAGGCCGTCCGGGTAAGTTCGCTTGTTCCCGTGGCACACAATGCCCGGATGCGTCGGCAGAACTCCGCCAGCCGTGATCGCAATTCTTGGCAGCAATATGTTGGCAAAAATTCTGAGATAAGATATGCGGGCGTAAACTGGCGCCGAAGTGCGGACAACGCAAAAATAATTCTGGCAACTTGGAAAAACAGTCTCATCGCAAGCTATCAGCGGTTTCCTGCGGTTGTTCTTGGTCTGGCAGGGTTGGTGGTATTGCCGTTATTGGCACTGCCTGGACTGTTTTTGCGCCTGGCGCGGGGAATTAAACAACGGTTGTCGCATCGAATGTCGCCGCGTGGCCAGGATTTAAAGCGGCCGCCAGGGGACGAGCCACCGACACCAGCCGGCGCCAGCTGGATTGAAGTTGAAGGCTGCGATACGCTGATGCCACGTGCTAAATTGGATGGTGAAATGCTGCGTATCGGGCGAGAACGGGACAATGACATTTGCCTCGATGCGCGGTCGGTGCACCGCTATCATGCATTGGTCTATCGCACACCGGATCAGGAAATTCTAATTACGGATTTGAGCGGTAAGAACGGCAATGGCATGTGGGTGAATGGTACCCGTTTGCAAAGTGTTGTACTGCATCATGGGGATCGCATTCAATTGGGGCAGGTTCGGCTTAAATATGAAATGGGCCGGGCGTAAGGGGCAAAGCTGTGACGATAAAAGGCGTGAGACTGGATTGCGCCGAATAAGATTTTGAACAATTTAATTGCAATTGGGGAGGCGTGCGAAATGAACAGTGAATCGGCAACAGGGCCAGGCGGCGGAAAAGGGCTGCTGGGATCATTGCGTGAGGCCCTGGCAGCGGCCGGGCGTGAAGATGTGGCTACTGAGAATACAAGACAAATGGAGGCGCGGGCGCAAAGCAAGGCGGCCACGCGCGCTACCCCGGATGGCGAAACGCAAAAATTAGCCGCCGCCAAGGAGCCCCTGGCATTGGCCGCTCCAGGTGCCGCAAAGCTCGCCGATACTGAAAACCCGCGCGATGGCGCAGTGACCGGCGATGCAACAGAGCAGTCAAGCAACCCAGTATCCGACGCCGGGCAGGCACCCGAAGCCGGGCAGGCACCCGAGGCCGGGCAGACAAAAGCCATCGCGTTGCCCGATAAAGCCGCCGAGGCGCTGAACGAGACAGCTACACAAACTGAGGCCTCTGCGCACGCAGGTGACAACACTTCCGCCGCTGATGCCGCTGTGCCGGCTACGACTGATTCTGGCCAATCTGCCGATGATGGAGGGGGCAAGGAAGCTGATATGGAAACCACCACACGGCAAAGCGCTGCCGACGCAGCCCGCCAGGCGCGCGGTGAAATAATAACGCAAACAGAAGAGCAACATATCGAAATGGAAGAACCCACAACCAAATTAGCTCGTGCCGGCGCGCGCCGGGACGAAAAGGCAAAATCAAGTGGCGCCGCCGATCAGGCCCCGCCGCGCACACAATTGGTTCGCGGCAAAGCCAAGGTCGGCCGCGAAGGATTTGATAACGACCCGGTTGTTGGTTGGCTTGTTATTGTTGGCGGTCCGGGCCTGGGCGCTTTTCGGCCGATCTTTGAAGGCAATAATACCGTCGGGCGCTCACCCTCGCAGCGGGTTGCAATAGATTTTGGCGATGAAGCGATTTCTTCGGAGGAACAGGCTTATATTCGCTATGATTCCGTAGATCGTAGTTTTCTGTTCGTTCCCAATCTGGCCAAGACCAATGTTGTTCAGGTAAATAGCCAAAAGCCGACCGCCGCCGTGCCGCTGACTGGCATGGATGTTATTACCATGGGGCGGACGCAGCTCGTCTTTGTGCCGTTTTGCAGTTCGGATTTTGATTGGTCGGAATTGTCTGACTTGAAGGAATAAAGACCCTGTTTGAATATGCAATCGCCGCCATTCAAGGGGGGCGAAACTATCAAGAAGATGTAGCTGCGGTTTGGTCTGCGCCTGAAGAGCTGGGGCCAGGGCGACACGCGCTGCCTGTGGAGGCGGGCGAGTTGGTTGCCATCCTGGCCGATGGCATGGGAGGGCATGCCGCTGGTGCCTTGGCGGCGCAGACCATTTGCGACACGTTCATCGATCGTTATGTCAAAGCAAGCGGCGAGGCTACCGAGAGATTGCAATCGTCGCTGTTTGCAGCCAATCGTGAATTGGCGCTGAAGGTCAAAGCCGACGACGAACTTGCCGGCATGGGCGCAACCGCTGTTGGATTGTCGGTCGGCACCTGGGGCGCGCATTGGATCAGCGTTGGCGACAGTCCGCTATTTCTGTATCGTGACCGGGAATTGGTGGTTCTGAATGAAGATCATTCGATGGCCCCCGTACTCGATAAAATGGCGGAGCGAGGTGAGATTTCACATCGTGATGCCAAGGCAGATGGACGCCGCCATTTCCTGCGCTCGGCAGTATCGGGAAGCGAAATCGAAATGGTCGACCGTTCCGTCATGCCCCTGCCGCTATCGCCAGACGATTACCTGGTGATCGCTTCCGATGGCATTCAGACGCTGGAAAACGACGCCATCCGGAATTGTGTTGCGGCCCATTGTGCTGCCGGGGCAAACCGCGTTGCAACCGAACTGCTGGCCGCAGTCGAAGCTGAGGGAATTCCCCATCAGGACAACGCTACCGTGCTGGTTATCAAAGTTAAAGACAGATCAGCGGTCTGATATAAATTTCCGATGGAAATCTAGCTGTAGAACTTGGCGACGCCGGACTGGCGGGCGCAGGGCTGCGCTGATACAAGTAGCGGGTAATTGATTCGGTTCACAGATCTTGCTTCGAGTAGGATATAGACCCTGTGCACTGGATATGCGCTGCTGACGTGTTAGGAAAGGTTTGATCATGCGAGTGCTAGTCACGGGCGGGGGCTGGATTTATCGGGTTTCATCCAGGCACGTCGATCGCAGAGGGTATCAACGCCTTCATTGATTGGTGCCGCGACTATAAAAAAGTTGGGTTTTAAGAAAACCAAGATGATGTCATAACTGGCATTATGAAACCATTACATCTGTTAAGTAGCCATTTAAAGCGGGCGAATAATGGGTAATTCCGGGGGGATAAATAATGATTTCATTTATTGTAGCAATTTTAGCCATGATAATGGCAACCGCAGGCGCTGTCATTACAGCGGGCGCAAAAATGCATCTGTCGCATATGGCTTTGTCGGCGATCATGGCATTGGTTTTTGCTAGCCTGTCCTATCGAGAAAACAGTAAGGCCGCCGCGACCGGCGAAAATACAGCCTATGTCGGGGCGCTGAATGCAAGATATATGGGACTGGTTTGGACTTGGGGCGCGTTGGTGCTGTTTGCAACCTATGGCCCTGTTGCCAGCTCGGTTTTGCAATGGAAAGAATGGTGGCAATTCTTGGGAGCAAGCGCGGCATTTGCTATTCTATGCTTTGTTTTCTCAGCCTTGCTTCACAAGGAATCCGATGCGGCTTCTGGCTCGGACAGCAAATTGCTCAATGGGTCTCGACTTTTGGCCAAGCTGCAATTGGGCGGAATGATTGTTGCCATGCTTGGTTTATTGATCGATGGTAAAATGGTCCGCTACCTTACACCGCGCTACACAGATTGGGCGGCGAATAATGTATTCTTTTTTGGAGCAATGGCTTTGGCTATTATAAGTGATATTGCAATTCGATTTGAAAAAGAATAATGCAGAACGTCGATTTGTAACCTTTGTGTCATGTGACCTATGGCATATAATGAACTAGCTGATCTGCGATCACTCGCAAGCTATCGATATAAAACACTTGTAATTAAATAGTGTGTGAAGCTGACGACGTTTGGAAGTTTTGCGGGCTAACGGCTTGGATCGTCGAGAGGGTTTTAAGTGAGAACCCCCTTGGATACAAAATTAAATGATGCGGGCAATTTGAAATGTCATTTATGACTATACTGCCATGGGTTTTAATCGCCGTTTTGCTGAGCGTGTTGTCCATGGTCTATGGTGTGTCGCATGGCTCTGCTGATCTTTCATATTGGTCGGCTTTGGCGTTTGCGATATTTATCGTGGCACTCAGTTATGCAATCAATCGGCGCTATTGGCGAGCGGGACAAGGTGAGCAGAAAAACTACTCTATTGCGCTTGCGGCTGCGCGCAATGCCCGTCTCATGGGCGTGTGTTATGTCTGGGGCGCTGTGGCGTTAATGGCAGTTTATTCGCTAACACAGCTGCGCTGGCAACATGGCTGGCAATATGCATTGGGCATGGCGCTGTTCGGTGTGACGGGGTTTGCCTTTGCCGCGAAGCTGAAGCGTGAAGATCTCAATCAATATGATCTGGTGTTTCGCCTGGCGCGTTTTTTGACAATCTTACAAGGCATTGGCGCTACGCTGGGATTGATATTCTTGATTGGCACGGGAAAGATGTCTTCGCTGCAAGATGATTGGGCTGCCAATCATGTATTCTTGTTCGGTGGCATTGCGATTGTGTTACTCAGCGTTTTCTCACTGCGCAGCAATAAAATACTGATCAAGCAAACCTGGTTGAAGTAAATGTACGGTTTGTGGATATTCTGAACTGGCCTGTTGGTCTCGCTTGTTTTAATAGCGCTCAATTCCAATTGCCGAAAGTCCCTCGACCCAATTGCCAAAACGGCCTTGATCCTACTGCCGAAAAAGGCCGCTAGGGTTGGCCAATCGTGGGCCGTGATTATTGACTACCCCTGGGGTGGCGCATTGTCAGCAATCTCGGCTTTGGCACAGCGTTCAAAGACCCGGTTCTAGCGCAGCGCTGAAAGACCCAGCTTTAGCGCAGCGCTGAAAGAAATGTATGTTCAGGCAGAACTTGGGGGGATCGGGGCTCATGTCCAATTCGTCAAGAAACAGCGCGCAGCGGCAAGAAAAGCGGCAGCCCAAACACTGTTCGCGCGCTCTTTTGATCGCCCTCCCCTGATCCAGCCGCGCTGCACTCGCCTCTTCAATGCCAATGGCTTGCATCATGGCATCCATTAATTCAAAACGTAAGATTGTTTGTCTGAGAATTGGCCATCGCCGCGGTGTTGTGCGCATG
>JAJRRE010000064.1 GCA_024279745.1 Alphaproteobacteria bacterium | reverse complement strand
CCGACAAAGCTCCAGTTTTGCTGGAACAGCCGCATCATATTGGTGTCCTGGAAGGCGTGGTAGAACATCCAGATGGTCGGGTAGATGACAATGGCCAGCAAGGTCAGAACGGGCAGGCCGACCAGCGCCAGCGGCACCCAGCGGGCGACAATCAGATTGGTCGGCAGTTTTTTGCGATTGGCGAACCAGTCCGGCAGGTTATCCGATGAAGCACCGGTCGCCCCCAAAAGCGTCGCCGTGTGCCCGCCGCCTGCACCAGCCGCGATCCCTCTATCAGAACCAAACCCCTTATCGGATTGAAGACCGTGTCCCTTGCCTGGTGATGTCATGGCGATTTCACCTCCGCTACCCCGTTGGAGGGGGACAGCGCCGACAGTTTCAGCCCATTTTCCCTGACTTTATCGACTATATACATCTTGGCGCGGGACGCCGCCGTATCTTTGCATTTTAAGGTTAGATAAGGCATATATATCAGCATATTAGAATATATACCCTCACTCTTTCTCATTCGGTTGCTGCAGTGGCTTTCAATATATGAACCGTTTCATAATCGGAAATCAAGCTATTTGAAAGGTCCAGATTAACTAGTTTCACAATGTCAGATGGTCTGGCTGGCGTGGGGCGGCTGTCGAGCCTCTGACAATCAGCTCGCCTTCCAGTTCAATTTCGTCGGCTGTGCTGTCTGGTGCAAAGATCCGCAACAGTGCTGTTCTTGCCAATTTGTTGAAGGGTTGTCTGATGGTTGTCAGACGCGGTACGACCAAAGACGCCAATGAGATATCGTCAAATCCCGTTACGCTAAGATCAACAGGGACATCGATTTTCAGATCGCGGGCGGCGCGTAATACACCGATCGCCAGCTGGTCACTGGCCGCAGCGATGGCTGAGGGGCGCTTGTGATCTGGGCCGGCCAGGATAGTGCGACCGATGTCTTCTCCGGCGCCATAATCAAACTGGCCTTCAAAGATCTGCAGCTCTACCGGATCCTCTTTAATATTGAGCTGGGTCATGCGCGTGACAAAGCTATCCTTGCGCAAACGGCCGACTTCAGTGTTTTGCGGACCGGCAATGTAGGCGATGCGGCGATGGCCCAATTGGTGTAAATGGTCAGCAATGGCGGCGGAGCCGTGGGAATGATCGGTCGACACCAGGGGGTAGCCGTCATAGCGGCGATCAAGCGAAACGATCGGAACGTTGGTTTCATAGCCCAATGTGCCGCTATCAGCCGCGGCTACAACAATTATACCGCGCGGCGCCCGGTCAAGCAGGGCAGAGATTTGCTTGCGCTCGGTCTGCTCATCATCATGGGAATTTGCCAGCATCACCGAATGGTCCCGTAATGCGGCTTCGGTCTCAATACATTTGGCGAGCTGGGCAAAGAACGGGTTGGTTATGTCGGGGACAACCAGGCCGATCACATCAATGCGATTGGTGCGCAAGGCCCGCGCGACCAGATTGGGCTTATAGTCCAATTCGTTCATGGCGCTTAACACGCGCTCTTTCAACGGCTGCTTGACCGTCGTGTTTTTCGATAAGACCCGCGACACTGTTCCAACAGATACGCCGGCGCGTTTGGCAACATCCTTGACCGTTGGCATGGCGGCACTCTTTGTTCCAGTTTCTATGAGCGGCAAACTTCAATTTCAATCATGGCCGGTTTTCATGGCGCGGTACAATAAAAAATGTCACTCATTATGTGCTTTGCGAGCGGCAAAACACCCTCACGTCGGATTTGGATGGGATCGATTGCGCCGCACCCTTTTTTGTTGTGGCAAGGGCGGCTGCCGTTACAGAAAATTCAATCGCATCGGGCAGGGCCAGTCCATCGCCAAGTGCGGCGGCCAACGCCCCATTAAAGCAATCGCCAGCTGCAACAGCGTCTATCGCGTCGACTTTGGGCGCGCCAACCGCTCCTGTCTGGCCATCCCATGACCACGCCGCGCCCAATTCCGCCATGGTGACAATCGCGCCGCGCAACCCCAGTTTTGTCAGGGCCGCCGCGGCCTCTCGCGCGTCGGTTAAGGTTTGCGGTGTGCGCCCCAGCATCGATTTTGTTTCCTGGGCGTTCGGCGTCATAATATCGAATGCCGATAATACTTGCGTGCTCCAGCCTGGCTCGGGCGCGGGGGCCGGGTCCATAATTACGGTGACGCCGGATTGCCGGGCAATTGCCGCCGCCGCTAACGATACGGCCAGCGGGACTTCATTTTGCAGCAATAGCACGGCGGCAGAGCCTATTTCATCGGCAAACTTCTCAATATGCGCGGGGCTTAAGGCACCATTGGCGCCTTTGCTGATGCGAATGATATTGCCGCCGCCGGGACCAACGTCAATCAGCGCCATACCCGTTGGCGTGTCTTTCATGCGCGCGAGGCATAAGGTTCCGCCGATGGATTGCAGCTGTGCTTCGATGTCTGTGCCATAGCCGTCCATACCGATCGCGCCGATCAACAAAGCGCTGCCGCCCAGTCGCTGCGCGGCAACAAATTGATTGGCGCCTTTGCCGCCCAATGTCGTTTCCATGTTCAGTGCGGGTATCGTCTCGCCGACTTCGGGCCATCGCGCCAGATAAGCTGTGAGATCAATATTTATGCTGCCAACAATTGCGATATGCGTCATGGCGAGGCCTTCGCATTCCAAACCAGTGAGCTGCGTCTGGCATTACCTGCCCAATAAAGTTCCATTAGTAATCAGCTGGCAATGCCAATGTAAGCCAAGTGGAAAAATTGCAGTGTCAAGTGAAGCCGGTAGCCGGTAGTGGTGTCCCGCAATTAGCGCATGGGCACGCCAGACTGTCAATATGAAACGTTTCATAATCGGACGAGGAAGGAGCAAAGAGCAATGACGAAGGTCTGGCCATGCAAGGCTGCGACGACGCGCGATTGCCGGGCATTGCGACTGGCGCTTTTCTTTAAGTCGTGAAATCACGGCGCGGTGTGAGGCCCGATTGAAACCAGGTGATAAAGCTGTAGATCGAATAAACCGGCAGGTTCACGGCCTCTTGAATGTCGGCGGCATAGGGCACCATGT
>JAJRRE010000063.1 GCA_024279745.1 Alphaproteobacteria bacterium | reverse complement strand
GTATTGAAACAATATTCCTCACGCCTAATTTCAACACAATTACTGCGGAAGCTCAAACATTCAAACAATCGAATTTACTGTTGCAATCGCTATGGTCTGAGGCCATGTTCGCCTGTAGCGCTCAAAGGGACCCCTGTTCAGTTCGCTTGAAACTGGCACAACGCCAGGCAGGCATTAAAATGGAACATGACACCAGTCATATCGCCGACAACGACAACGCCGGCACAAAAATTGGCTGACAATGATATCGAAATGAGCATCATCAAACACGATATGGATAGCAAACAAAAGCAGACGATAGCGGCCAATGTGAAGGAATTGCTGAGTGCTATCAGCTCTCCCAACCGGCTGATTATCTTGTGCATGCTGCTTGACGGCGAACGCAATGTCACGGAAATCTGTGATGAGCTGAACGTGCGTCAAAGCGTGGTGTCGCAGCATATGGCTTTGCTGCGCCATATGGGCATTGTCGCCAGCGAGCGGCGTGGCCATTTCATGTATTATTCGATTATCGACGACACCACGCGCGATATCATCGCGGTGTTACATAAGCGGTATTGTGCCGCCGACGAAAAAATGAACGCGGCCTAAGCGAAGCCAACTGGCTAATATGAACAGAAACGCCCGATTATTTCGCTCACGGCTATTCCGAGCTATAGCTCGGGCCTGCGTCATGTCTTACATGCTGCCGCATAGTGGCGCGCCAAACGATGCTGGATGCGCGTCTACGACACGACTGCCGGGGCTGCGCTTGCACCCCGTGGTGGTTCAATCAAAGTCTGAAGCACTCTAAGCTGATTGGCTAAGGCGACAAGCGACCGGGGCGGTGCCTCAAAAAAAAATGGCCGATGCTGGATCACCCGGCATCGGCCATTTTTATTCAAGCTCATTTCTAAACGCTGAGGGACATCCCCTAGAGCCTGATCGGTTGAGATGGAAGCACGTCATGTCGTAGACGTGCTGGTGCACGGGGCTTCCATCGAAAGCGTGAATCAGACTCTACTACAAGGACTTAGAGCAGCCCGACTACATAAATTTGATTCCACCCAAGTCGGACCTGCTCTAGCAACGGTTTTTACGCCGCAATGGCAGATCCCACATTGGCCGCGCTCCTTCACGGGCGACGTCGGCACGGTCCAATCCCAAATCTTTCATCGTCGCAGTATCGAGCGCCCGCAACTGGCGCCGTTCACGTGAAACATCGAGCATGAGTGCCGCAAGAGCGAACACATTCAGCTTTGAAAAGCCTCCGGTGCGGGTTTGATGGGAGAAACGGCCCTGAGCTGTGTTTGCATTATACATCGTTAAATCTCCTCTGTTTTGGGTAAATTGACAATAAATTCAATGCCCTACAAGATCACTATCGACGCAACTGGAGTGCTCGCTTGAAGATGCTCAAGCAGTGCAACGATTAAGTTTGGCCTGTTGTGATTGCCTAGTGATTTGGCTTGGCTTAGATGTACAGATTGTTTATTCATTAAGATATCGAATGTTTTTAATGACTGAGATAAAGAAACGTTATACCTTTGGCGACAGATAGACAGTACCCGCTCACCAACCTTGCTCGCCGCAACCAGACAAAGGTGCCACGCCATGACCCGAGATATCGATATCGCCCTGCTTCGCGCTTTTGTTGCTGTTGTCGAAACCGGATCTGTCACCAGTGCGGCGCGGCTGCTCAACCGCACGCAAGCCGCCGTTAGCTTGCAGATCAAGCGGCTGGAGGACCTGTTGGGACTGACGTTATTTGAACGCGAGCATCGCAAACTGACCCTTATGCCGACCGGCGAGCAATTGCTCGCCGGGGCGCGGCGCATGTTATGCCTGAATGATGATGTGTGGAGCACCATGACAACGCCGGCCTTTGAGGGCGAAGTGCGCATTGGCGTGCCCAATGACATTGTGCTGCCGTTCATGCCGCCGGTGCTGAAAAGTTTCGATCAGGCCTGGCCACGGGTACAGGTCACGCTGATCTGCGATTCGTCGCCGGTATTGTTGAAGAAAGTCAACGGCGGAGACGTCGATCTGACCTTGACGACCGAGCAGCATGGTGCCCCCCAGGCGGAACAATTGCTGCAAGATAAACTGGTCTGGGTTGGTGCTGTTAACGGTGAAGCGCATCTGCGCACGCCGCTGCCGGTGTCGCTGGGCAGTTCGCGCTGTGCGTTCCGTCCGCCCATGGTTGAAGCCATGACCAAAGCCGGTCTGGCCTGGCGCACCGTGTGCGAAAATCATTATCTGGAGCCGCAAGCAGCCACCGCCATGGCCGACCTGGCGGTTATGACCATGTTGATTTCTACCGTGCCGGACAATCTGGCGATCTTATGTGGCAAGGCCGGGCTGCCGCCGCTGCCGTCCTTCTTCATCAATATGTATTTGCCCCCGGGCGGCGCCAATGAAATCGCCAGCGAACTTGCCCGCCATATCCGCTATGAACTACACGCCCGCCATCCAACCCTGCGCATTATCAAATCCAATGCAGCTTGACGAGACACGGGCTTTTGCTAATTTTTAAACCTATAGAATGCTGATCGATACCAAGCGCCACCTGCCAATCACACCCCCTAAATTACAAATTACAACTTACAACTGACATCGGAGACCATTTTCATGCTTGCCAAACTGAAGCAGTTTTTGACCCAGAACGCCGGCGCCAAAGAAGCTGAGGCCGTCAAGGATATGTCGCAAACGCAAACACGGCTTGCTGCGGCGGCGCTACTGGTGCACGCCTCGCGCATCGACGGCGAGGTGACCAGCGATGAAGACGAGAAACTCAAAGCGCTGCTCATTTCGCATTTTTCATTATCGCAAGCCGAGTTGAGCGAGCTGATCGCCACTGCCGACCACGCGGAACGCGAAGCTGTTGACCTTTATCGTTTTACGTCGGTCTTGTGCCGCCATCTGGAACAGGACGGCCGCAAGGAGATCGTCGAAATGCTATGGGGGATCGTGCTGGCCGATGATGTGATCCATGAATTTGAGGATAATCTGGTGTGGCGCGTGTCTGAACTATTGGGCGTTTCGACAAGG
>JAJRRE010000062.1 GCA_024279745.1 Alphaproteobacteria bacterium | reverse complement strand
GTGGTTGTGCAAAAGCGCATTGACGAGGGTCGTGATGCTGCCACTGGCGTTGACGGTGATAGCGGTTTAGCCCGGTTTCTGGACAACGCCCCCTTTGGTATCGCCACGGTCGACGCCACTGGGCGGATCATTTCAAGCAATTCACCGTTTGCACGCATGGTCGGCGTTGGCCGGATCGCACGGCGTGCCACCATCGCCAAATTGTTGAATAAGGGGAGCAAAACCAATGCTCATGCGCCAATTATGGCGGCATTAGACCAAATTTCCCAAGGTGAGAGTTTGATCGATCCGATTGATATCACTTTGGGATCCAAAAGCGAACAAACCCGCCGTGTTTTCGTTACGCCGTTTCGCCGCGATAATGATGCCAATGAGACCGCTATTCTTTATGTCGTTGATACTACCGAACAGAAAGTGCTGGAGCTGCAATTCGCACAAAGCCAGAAAATGGAAGCTGTCGGCAAACTGGCTGGCGGTATCGCCCATGACTTCAACAATGTTTTGACTGTGATCATTGGACTGTCCGATCTGTTCTTGCAGACCCGCAGACCCACCGATGCAGGCTACAACGATATCATGCAAATTAAGTCAAACGCCAAACGGGTTGCCGGTACCGTTCGCCATTTGCTGGCATTCTCGCGCAAGCAAACCTTGTCTGCTGATGTCATGATGCTCAATGATGTCGTTCAGGATCTGGGTTATACATTAAGCCGGCTATTGGGCGAACGGGTTGAACTGAAGGTAAATTGCCAGCGCGATCTATGGTATGTGAAAGCTGATACCAGTAAGTTTGAACAAGTCGTGATTAATCTGGCCGTCAATGCCCGAGATGCGATGCCCAAAGGCGGCCGGCTGACCATTCGCACCAAGAATGTAACCGAGCGAGATTCATTGAAACTCACCGACCAGGGTGTAGTGCGCGGCGAATATGTGCTGATCGAAGTAAAAGACACCGGCACCGGCATGTCGCAAGAGGTGGTGGAGAAAATATTTGAACCCTTCTATACAACCAAGGAAGTCGGCAAGGGGACCGGCCTGGGACTGTCTTCCGTTTATGGGTTCGTGAAGCAGACTGGCGGTTATGTTTACGCCGACAGCAAATTGGGTAAAGGTTCGGCGTTCCGGGTTTATCTGCCTCGCCACCAGGGTGAAATAATTTCCCAAGAAATGATCAGCAATGCCAAAGCTGAAAGCTCTGAGCAACCGCAGGATTTAACCGGCACAGGGCGCGTCTTGTTGGTGGAAGATGAGGACGGCGTGCGCAGCTTTGCCACCCGGGCCTTGAAACGCCAAGGCTATGAAGTGCTGGAAGCGTCATCCGGGGTTGAAGCACTCGAAGTTCTTGCAGAATATGACGGTACAATTGATCTTGTGGTTTCGGACGTCGTGATGCCGGAAATGGATGGTCCCAGTTTGTTAAAAGAACTGCGCAAAACCCATAAGGATTTGAAGTTCGTCTTTATGTCCGGTTATCCGGATGACGCCTTTGCCAAGACCCTGGATGAAAACGAAGTTTATGGCTTCTTAGCCAAACCCTTCACGCTTCCCCAATTGGCCGCAAAGGTCAAAGAAGAACTCACCAATTGAGGAGCGGACCTCGTGCGGGCGCTCACTCTCCGGCGGTCTCTCTCCGGCGGTCACCCCGTAACTGAGGTCACCGTGGCAGCTAAACTGCTGTGAGGATGGGAAGAGTAATTCTAGAGCAGGTCCGGTTCAGGCCGAATAGAATTTATGTAGACGGGCTGCTCCAGGTCCTTGCTCAAACAGTCTGAGTTCACGAATTCGATAGATGTCCTCGTACAGTGGCACGTCTACGACATGACTTGCTTCTATCTCAGCCGATCAGGCTTTAGAATTCAAAGCCATGTGATTCTCGCAATATTGTTTGACTGATCCGACAAGGTGGCCGAGAACATTTAGTAAACCTGCCAGGTATTCTTTCTTATTTACAACGTGTTGCGACCTGCTTGCGCAGTGAGAACAAATAGTGTACGTTATTGGTTAATTGGCAACGCAAGCAACTCGTGACATAAGGGAATTGGATATGGCAGCAGCAGCACTCAAGCTCGTCGAAGGGGGCAGAATGGATAAGAGTAAGGCACTGGAGGCCGCGCTCTCGCAGATCGAGAAGAATTACGGCAAGGGCTCGATCATGAAGCTCGGCGCCGACGATCAAAGGCTGGATATAGAAGCGGTTTCAACAGGTTCGCTAGGCCTAGATATTGCGCTGGGAATTGGCGGCGTGCCCAAAAGCCGCGTCGTTGAAATCTATGGTCCTGAGTCTTCGGGCAAAACCACACTGACCTTGCACATCATTGCCGAGGCCCAAAAGGCTGGCGGCATTTGCGCCTTCATTGACGCCGAACATGCGCTCGATCCGGTCTACGCTGGTAATCTAGGCGTGGACGTTGGCGAATTATTGTTGTCGCAACCTGATAATGGTGAGCAGGCCCTTGAAATCACCGATACACTTGTGCGCTCTGGCGCAGTGGACGTGGTGGTGATCGATTCTGTTGCGGCCCTGACACCGCGCGCTGAGCTTGACGGCAATATGGGCGATAGCCTGCCGGGCTTGCAGGCACGGTTGATGAGCCAGGCGCTGCGCAAATTGACGGGATCGATTTCAAAATCGGGGACTATGGTTATTTTCATCAACCAGATCCGCATGAAAATCGGGGTTATGTTTGGTAATCCCGAGACGACATCGGGCGGCAATGCCTTGAAATTCTATTCATCCGTTCGCCTGGATATCAGGCGCATCGGACAAATCAAGGATAAAGACGAAGTGGTCGGCAACCAGACCCGTGTTAAAGTCGTCAAGAACAAAGTCGCACCGCCTTTCAAGCAGGTGGAATTTGACATTATTTACGGTAAGGGTATCTCCAAGATGGGCGAACTTGTCGATCTTGGTGTAAAGGCGGGACTGGTCGAAAAATCCGGCTCCTGGTTCTCCTATAATGGTGAGCGCATTGGGCAGGGCCGTGAGAACGTCAAGAAGTTCTTGAAGGAAAACCCCCATCTGGCTGCAACAATTGAAGCTTCGATCCGAAAGGATGCCGGGCTGGTCATTGATAAAATGCTGCAAGCGGAAATCAATGCGGTCAAGAAAGCCGACGAGCAGGATGTTCCAGATGCGGACGGTGTGTTGCCCGATGTCGTGCCAGCCAAAAAGACCGCAAAAAGCAAATAGCGGATGTGATTGTGGCTGGGTTTATTGTCGGTGGACGTTATGCACCGGCGTTGGGCCGCAGGAAGGCGGCGTTTGACATCCCGGGTGCAAGTAATTTGAATTGAAGGGGTGCCAAAACCATGGCGCCCCTTTTCTTGTTTGTTCAGGCAAATACCTATGGAGCAAATACCAGTCTCAAAATATAATTCACTCGCGATCTATGATTGGGACCAGGGTAATTGCAATCTGGACAGTCAGCCCCGGCACAGTTAAAACAGACCCGCTTGCTGCAAACGTTTTTTATACTCCATGTTTGTCGTGAAAACGTGGCGTGTTTATCGCCGTTTTTGGTTCGGCAAGTTGTTTCATCACAGCAGCTAAAATAGTTTAGCTGGCATGCTAATACCTTTGGAAGGCTTTCGATATAAGCCGCCACAACAATTACGACCCTTGTTCAATTGGTCCCTTCAAGCCAGCCGATCAGCGACCTTTGACTTAAGAAAAGAGACTTGAATCCAATGAATGGTGTGAACGAGATCCGCAAAGCGTTTCTTGATTATTTTGCCAGGCACGGCCATGAGCCGGTGAGCTCGGGCCCGCTGGTACCGCGCAATGATCCGACGTTGATGTTCACCAATGCTGGCATGGTGCAATTCAAGAATGTGTTTACGGGCCAGGAACAGCGTCCCTATAACCGCGCTGTGACGTCGCAGAAATGCGTCCGTGCCGGCGGCAAACATAACGATCTGGATAATGTCGGCTATACGGCGCGCCATCATACATTTTTTGAAATGCTGGGGAATTTTTCATTCGGCGATTATTTCAAGGATGAGGCCATTGAGCTGGCGTGGAATTTGATCACCAAAGAGTATGGCCTGGACGCCAAACGTCTGCTGGTCACGGTCTACGCTGAAGACGACGACGCCTTCAGGATCTGGAAAAAGATCACCGGATTTCACGACGATAAAATTATTCGCATTGCCACGTCTGACAATTTCTGGTCCATGGGCGAAACCGGTCCTTGCGGTCCGTGTTCGGAGATTTTTTTCGATCATGGCGACAAGATCCCCGGTGGTCCTCCCGGCAGTCCCGATGAAGACGGCGACCGTTTCATAGAGATCTGGAACCTGGTCTTCATGCAATATGAGCAGTTGAGTAAAGATAAACGCGTTGATCTGCCCAAACCGTCGATCGACACAGGCATGGGGCTTGAGCGTATTTCTGCAGTGCTGCAAGGTACGCATGACAATTACCAGACGGATCTGTTCCAGGCTTTGATTGCGGCGTCAGTCGAGGCCACCGGCGTGCCGGCCAAAGGCGCGGCTGCCGCCAGCCATAAAGTCATTGCCGACCATTTGCGCGCCATGAGTTTCTTGATCACCGACGGCGTATTGCCGTCCAATGAAGGGCGCGGTTATGTCCTGCGCCGGATCATGCGCCGGGCCATGCGCCATGGCCATTTGCTGGGTGTGAAGGAGCCGCTGATGTACCGGCTTCTGCCCGCTTTGATTGCTCAGATGGGTGAGGCATACCCCGATCTGGTGCGCGCCAGGGACATGATTAGCGAGACGCTCAAACTGGAAGAAACCCGCTTTGAAAAGACCCTGGCCAACGGCCTGCGATTGCTCGAAGACGCCACGGGGACCTTCTCAAAGGGCGAAGTGCTGAGCGGCGACGTCGCCTTCAAACTCTACGATACCTATGGCTTTCCCCTTGATCTGACGCAGGACGCTTTGCGCGCCCGCTCTATTACCGTTGATACTGATGGCTTTGCCGCTGCAATGGAGCGCCAGAAAACCGATGCCCGCGCAGCATGGAAAGGTTCAGGTGATGCGGCGACCGAGACCGTTTGGTTTGAACTGCGTGATAAAAACGGCGCCAGCGAATTTCTGGGGTATGATACTGAAAACGCCGAAGGCGAAATCAGTGCGCTGGTGCGCGGTGGCAAACCGGTGAAGGCTCTTAAGAAAGGCGATGAGGCAGCTATCTTGTTGAACCAGACGCCCTTCTATGGAGAGTCCGGCGGGCAAATGGGCGACCAGGGTTTAATTGTCGGCGCCAAGGGCGCGGTGTTCAAAGTCACCGACACACAAAAGAAACTTGGCGATTTATTCGTGCATTTTGGTGTTGTCGAGAAGGGCCCGTTCAAGCTTGGCGATGCGGTTGAGCTAACAGTAGATCATACGCGCCGCCGGGCCATACGCGCCAACCATAGCGCCACGCATCTGCTGCATGAGGCCTTGCGCCAGGTCTTGGGACCCCATGTTGCGCAAAAAGGGTCATTGGTGGCGCCGGACCGGCTGCGCTTTGATTTCTCCCATGCCAAACCATTGAGCGATGACGACATTAAGCGCGCTGAAGATTTGGCCAATGCGGTCATTTTGCAAAATTCGCCCGTTGTAACACGTCTAATGACGCCCGACGATGCCATTGAAACCGGCGCCATGGCGCTGTTTGGCGAAAAATACGGCGACGTTGTACGTGTGGTATCGATGGGCAAACTGCTGACAACCTTAGCTGACGATAGCTCAGTTCAATCACATGGGGATAAACAAAAGGCCTGGTCCGTTGAGTTATGCGGCGGTACTCATGTCTCTCGCACGGGTGATATTGGCCTCGTCAAAATTGTTTCTGAAAGTGCAACTGCCGCTGGTGTGCGCCGCGTCGAAGCGCTGACCGGCGACGGCGCACGCGGCTATCTCGCCAGCCATGACGCGGCGTTGCGCCATGCCGCCGCGCTTCTCAAAATCAAGCCCGATCAAATTGTCGAGCGGCTCACGCAATTGGTGAGTGAGCGTAAGCAATTGGAAAAACAATTGGCAGACGCCAAGCGCAAACTGGCGTTGGGTGGCGGCGGAACAACCAGCGATAACAGTGATGCGGTTCGTGATGCTGGCAATTTCAAATTGCTGGCGCGTAAACTGGACGGCGTTGAGCCGAAGGATCTGCGTGCGCTGGTAGATGACGGCAAGAAACAATTGGGCTCCGGCGTTGTGGCCATTGTTACCGTTACGGAAGAGGGCAAGGCAGGCCTTGTGGTCGGCGTCACCGATGATCTGAAGTCCAGTTGTAACGCAGTTGATCTGGTGAAAATCGGCGCCGCAGTTCTTGGCGGCAAGGGCGGCGGCGGCCGGCCGGACATGGCTCAGGCCGGCGGCCCTGATGGCACCAAGGCTGGCGATGCGCTTGATGCGATTGCCGCGTCACTGGCCCAGATGTCCTAAGTCGAGTTTAGCGCTTTAATACAATGCGCTGATCGATCAGGTCAGGGGAATTGTCTTCCCCGGCGGCAGGGCATCATTCAACAGCGCGATAAACTGCGGATAACAGACGTCTGCAAAATCATAGTGCTCAACAACATGTTCGCGCGCGGCCACTCCCAGATCGCGGCGCCCGTCCTTATGAGCCAGAACATCCGTGATGGTCTGCACAATCTGTTCAGGCGAAAAGAAATCGACCAGCAATCCTGTGCGCTCATGCTCAACGAAAGCGCGGACCGGCGCCACATCTGAAACAACCACCGTTTTTTCAAGAGCCATCGCCTCGAGCATCGACCACGACACCACGAAGGGGACGGTCAGATAAACATGGCAGCGCGATAATTTCAGCAGATCGGTCAACACGTCATAGGGCACACGGCCGAGAAAATCGACGCGGGCCCAGTCAACCTTATCGCCCAGTTCGCGGGTGAGGCGGGCGCGGAATGTATCGCCATCTTTTAACTTGGCGCCGTAAGAGATATCATCGCCGCCAATGATCGCCACACGTGCATTGGGCCGCGCCGCCTGCAACATTGGCAGGGCACGCATAAAACTATGGACGCCGCGAATGGGCTCCAGATTTCGCGCAATGAACGTCACCAGTTCGTCCCCGCGATTGAAGGGCCGATGGCCGTCCAGCTTCACGATGATTTCGCTGCTATGATCAGGGCGCAACAAATCCGTGCGCACGCCTTCATGCATGACTTTGATCTTGTCATGGAACAGCGCGGGATAGGTCTCTTTTTGCCAGCTCGTCGCGGTATAGCCGCGATCGACTTCCATATAGCTGAGATAGTTCATGGCATTGCGTGTGCGCAAAAACGCCGACAGGTTTTTGCTTTCGGGAAATTCAGGATCGAAGCCAAGACAGCCGCCCTTGGCCAGAAAGTAATATTCGAAATAACCGACCAGCGGCACGTCGGGCCAGATTTCCTTGATCCAGCTCATTTCGCCCCAGCCGACATGGCCAATCACGATGTCGGGCTCAAACCCTTTTCGCTTTAGTTGTCCGCAGGCCTTTGCCGCACCAACACCAGTGCCAGCGCATTGCTCAAACCATTGCGTATAGGCGTAAGCGTCTTCGGCCGGCACATGATCGGGCTCATAGCGGGCAATCACATGATCATTTGGCCGGGCCAGGCCCTTGCGCTGGGTCAGGAACACAATCTGGTGCTCACCCGATGCGGCCAGGCGCGGCAGGCTTTCGCGATACTGCCCGGGATAATTCTGGTGAATAAAAAGAATCTTCATGGGCGCTAGTGTACGGCATGGCGGTGCGATTGGGGAAGGTGGATGTATAATCTTAGCGTATATGCAACATATTGGTAGATTTAGTTGCAATGGAAGCAAGGGGAGCGCGGGCCGTGCGGAACCGCCTGGTGGAATAGAATGGCAGTTCGTCACCGCCCGCTGCTGTATTCGCTGCACCCGCCGACCCGGTGATCCATTGGGGAGCCTCGCGCCAGGATCGCTAGGCGCATAAGGGGTTCAATTCGGCGCAGAACCTGAAGATAGCTTATGTAATCAGTCGCAAACACAACACCTGCATCACACAAACGACAAGCTCTCGAGTGCGCCTCCCATGTCAATGCAAGGTGGTAATGATGCCTGAATGTATGGGGGCCGGGGATAAGCTTGTGATGGGCATCGCAACAACGGTTCTGGCTGCTCCACAAAATAATGCCGGGCGCTCCTGATGGGGCGCCCGGCTGGCTATTGATAGATTGTGCAGCGGCGAGGTATCACCGCCAGCATGGCTTACGTCTGCATGGCTGAGCCAGGGCTAAGCCATGCCTTAGGCTTTAAAGCCTGCGGCTTTAGACCGAGTAGTACATGTCGAATTCGACAGGGGTCGGGGTCATGTCGGAGCGAATAACCTCTTCCATTTTCAGCTCGATATAGGCGTCGATCATCTCATCGGTGAACACGCCGCCAGCTTTCAAGAAGCCGCGGTCAGCGCTCATGCTGTCGAGTGCTTCACGCAAAGATGTGGCAATGGTCGGGATTTCCGCCAGCTCTGCTGGTGGCAGATCATAGAGGTTTTTATCCATTGGATCGCCGGGGTGGATCTTGTTGGCAATACCGTCAAGGCCGGCCATCAACATGGCGGAGAAGCACAAATATGGGTTCGCCGTGGGATCGGGGAAGCGGACTTCAAAGCGCTTGGCTTTCGGGTTTGTCACATGCGGAATGCGGCAAGAGGCCGAGCGGTTGCGCGATGAATAAGCCAGCAGCACAGGCGCTTCATAACCGGGAACCAAACGCTTGTAAGAGTTGGTCGAAGGGTTGGTGAAGGCGTTCAGCGCTTTGGCGTGTTTCAAGATGCCGCCGATATAGAACAGGCAGCTTTCCGACAGATCGGCATATTTATCACCGGCAAAGGTCGGTTGGCCGTCTTTCCAGATTGACTGGTGACAGTGCATCCCAGAGCCATTATCGCCGTAAACGGGCTTGGGCATGAAGGTTGCTGTTTTGCCATAAGCGTGGGCGACGTTGTGGATGGCATATTTATAGATCTGCAAATGGTCGGCCGCTGTAACCATCGGCGCGAACTTAATGCCCAGCTCATGCTGCGCAGCCGCCACTTCATGGTGATGCTTTTCAACAGACACACCCATTTCGGCCATGACCGAAAGCATTTCAGAGCGCATATCCTGCGCGCTATCGATTGGCGGCGCCGGGAAATAACCACCCTTGGTGCGCGGGCGATGACCCAGATTACCCATCTCATAATCGGTGCCCGAATTGGACGGCAGCTCGGTAGAATCGACGCGGAAGCCGGTGTTATATGGATCGCAGGTAAAGCGCACATCATCGAAGATGAAGAATTCCGCTTCGGGGCCGAAAAATACCGTATCGCCAACGCCGGTTGATTTCATATAGGCTTCGGCTTTTTTGCAAATGCCGCGCGGGTCGCGCTCATAAAGCTCGCCGGTTGACGGCTCCAGCACGTCGCAGAAAATAGCCAGCGTGGTCTGGGCAAAAAACGGATCGAGATGGGCTGAGCCAACGTCAGGCATCAAGGTCATGTCGGAGGCTTCAATGGATTTCCAGCCGGCAATCGAAGAGCCGTCGAACGCATAGCCATCGGCGAACATATCTTCGTCAACGCATGATGCGTCGGCGGTAACATGCTGCATTTTCCCGCGTGTGTCGGTGAATCTGAAATCGACGAATTTAACGTCGTTGTCCTTGATCTGTTTCAGGACGTCGCTTGCGTTAGCCATTGGTACTCCCCTGTTGCCAGCGATTGAATGAAGGTTAGGTTTGAAACGAGTGAGTGAGGCGCGCTTGCATGAGAAGACCGGCGCGTCCCCAGATTTGTGTTACACCGCGTCCGTTCCGGTTTCGCCGGTACGAATGCGAATGGCGTCGATAACTTCGGAAATGAAAATCTTGCCGTCGCCAATGCGCCCGGTTTTGGCGGATGCCTGAATGGCCTCGACCGCTTTATCGAGCATGTCATCGCCCAATACCACCTCGATTTTCACTTTCGGCAGGAAATCCACGACATATTCAGCGCCGCGATACAGCTCGGTATGGCCTTTCTGGCGGCCAAAGCCCTTGGCTTCAAGCACGGTGATGCCCTGCAAGCCGACTTCCTGAAGGGCTTCTTTAACTTCGTCAAGCTTGAACGGCTTTATAACTGCTTCGATTTTCTTCATGACAATACGCGCTCCAGCAGTAAATTGAATGGGATCAACAAACGGTTTGAAGGTTGGTTAAGCATGGCCCGTGCCAAATGTTAAGGGGTAGTTAATGCGGCGCAATATCAGTGAGTTACGCTGGGAGCAAACTGCCGTTCAGCCTGAGAAGTCGGCAATATGCACAATAATTAGCCATGATGCCTAAACCGTGAGCACATTCTTGGGGCACTGAGTGACTAATCTGGAGGCATGTTTCTTGCTCTCACGGCGAACTCTTCTTTGGCCTCACGCGCGAAGTGGCGCTCCGGCGGGGCGGGCCAACGGCCCGGGGCTGCGCTTGCAGCCCGGTCGCAGTCGCAACGCGGGTGTGCCTAAATGGTGAGTGCTGGGCTGGCGCCGAGAAGACCGAGTTGTGATGGACCTGCGGTCTTTGCTATTTTCTTTCTCTCACGGCGCGCACCGGCGGCGGAGCCGCCTGCGCCTGCGAGGGCGCGCCGAACTGTCGGCGGCGGCCCTTTGCCGCTGGGCGCATGAAGCGCCGCATTGTGCCTAAATTTCGAGACCTGCGCCGGAGCCGACGGGACGGAGCTATGATGGACCTGCGGTCTTTGCTGGCAGGCATCACGGCGCACAATGTTCGCCCGGCGCTTATGCGCCGCACCTCGTAGTGCCCGCCTGCGCGTAATCCGTTGAGCGCTCTCCAAACTCATTGCAAGGCAGGCGGATCAGCACGTGAGAGAAACCAAAACCTCAAGGCCAGCTACTCCCCTTTCAGGATCACGGCTGTGAAAGCCCCGTGGCCTTTGCTATCATCCCCCACGGCGAACAATGTTCGCCCGGGCCTTAGGCCCGCCCATGCGGAGGCGCAGGCGGCTTTCAGCCGCCGGTGCGCGCCGTGAGCCAAGAGTGCCAAGAGTGCCAAGAGAGATCATAATGCCTGAGACTTTGACAATTCCTTTGATCGGTTGGGTGGTGGAGCTGAACTGGTTCACGCTGATGGAAGCGGGTGTGGCGGTGTTGGTGCTGGTTTATCTGGGCGCTGAAATTGTGCGCTGGGTGCGCCGATGAGCGAGTTGCTCACAACGGCTCAGATGGCCGAGGCGGATCAGCTGACAATTATTGGCGGCGTTCCTGGTCTGACACTGATGGACAATGCCGGGCGCGGCGTTGCCGATATCGCTCAGAAAATGGCGGCCAGCGGCGCGTTGATTGTAGTGCTGTGCGGGCCGGGGAATAATGGCGGCGATGGCTTTGTTGCAGCAAGGCTGCTGAAAGCTGCCGGTTATGAGGTGAGGCTGGCGCTGCTCGGTGAAGCGGCATCGCTATCTGGCGACGCGGCACAAATGGCGGCGCTGTGGGATGGTGAGGTGTTGCCACTGGAACCTGGCTTGCTTGATCAGGCGGACCTCATTATTGACGCGCTGTTTGGTGCCGGATTGCAGCGACCCGTGACGGGCGCCGTCGCCCAGATGATCGATCAAGCCAATGAACGACGCCGCGCCGGTCAATGCAAAATCCTCGCCGTTGATCTTCCAAGCGGATTGAACGGCGATAGCGGCGCGCCGCTGGGCGAGGTGGTCATTAAGGCCGACCGCACGGTAACGTTCTTTCGGTGTAAGCCAGGGCATCTTCTACAGCCGGGGCGGGAGCTGTGCGGGCGGGTCGATGTGGTTGATATTGGCATTGAAGCGTCGGTGCTCGATGAGATTAAACCGGGTACATTGCGCAATGATCCCAGCATCTGGCGCACGACGTTCCCAGACCCAGCGCGCCAGACACATAAATATCAACGCGGCGCGGCTTTAGTGCTGTCGGGTCCGGCCCATGCGACCGGCGCGGCAAGGCTGGCAGCGCGCGGTGCGTTGCGCGTGGGGGCAGGCGTCGTCAGTGTCGCCAGTCCGCCAGACGCGGTCGCAGCCAATGCGGCGCATCTGACGGCTATTATGATCAAGCCGTTTCAATCTATTGATGGCTTTGCCTGGTTGCTCAAGGACGCCCGTTTGCGCGCCGTCGTGATTGGACCAGGTTGCGGCGTCGGTGACCGCACGCAGGATATGGTGCTCAGGGCGCTGGCCACAAATGCGTCGGTAGTCCTAGACGCCGATGCGTTGAGCTCGTTCATGGCCGGATTTCCAGCGCACACATTATTCGCGGCCATCACGGAAAAGGCACGCGGCGCAACTGTGCTGACACCCCATGAGGGGGAATTTACAAAATTGTTCGGCAGGTTCGATGCTGGAATATCGAAGCTGGAGCGCGGCCGCTTGGCGGCTCAGCGGTCGGGTGCCGTGATTGTATTAAAAGGCGCCGACACAGTGATCGCCTCGCCTTCGGGCCGCGCCGTGATCAATGATAACGCGCCGCCGTGGCTGGCCACAGCCGGTTCGGGCGATGTGCTGGCGGGCTTTATAGCCGGGTTACTGGCGCAGGGGATGCCCGGCTTTGCAGCGGCTTGCGCGGGTGTCTGGCTGCACGGGGCCTGCGCGGCAAAATTTGGTCCCGGCCTGATCGCGGAAGATCTGGCTGAACAAATACCGTCCCTGTTGCGAGACCTTCGCCCGACGGCAAGGGCGAACAATGGGCGCATCATTGCCTGATCGTTTTGTAGCGGGCAATGACCCAGCGAATGATCAGTATCATCAGGATCGACGTGGCTATCGTCACGAACACAGCCTTGAGCTGTGATGCCATGCTGGCTTGCGCAACGAGATCACGGGGCAGGGCATCGGCACCGATTGCCAGCATGTTGCCAATCTGCCAGTTCTCCTGATAGTCAAATATCATGCCCGGCAGGGTCGTGGCTGCCAAACCATGACGCCAAATGCTCCAGCTTGCCGGGGTCAGTCGATAGATAGCCCATGCGGTTGCAAGTGTTTGAAACAGGGGAAAAGCCATATCCAGTTTCAGTTGCACGCCCACGTAAAAGGCGATGTTTTTTGGTCCAAGGACAACTAGATAGGCCTTGGCATCGGCATAACCATATCCCCGGGGCCGCAGGTCAAAAGGCGGTAAATTTTGCGCACCGGCAAATAAACGCGGCAATGACCAGCCAATCATAATCACGTATAAACCAACCGCAATGGCGACGACCAGCCAAAACAAATTTGTTTCGCTTCTTGCACTCATGTGCGGGTCCAGTTTTCGGGGCTCGAAGGGTGTTGGCCAAGTGCCGGCTATAATGAGCTTAAACTATCTGCGCGCAAATCATGAGGTTTCTTTTGCGACTGAAAAGAACAGGAATATGACAGACACAGTGGACAGGTTGCGATGTCGAATTGAGTGTGCGGCTGGCGGCACGATTGCGTCTAGTTCCCCTTTGCCGGTCGGCTTCGGGTTGATCGGGCTACGTGCAACGCTGAGTGATGGGCGCGAAATTGCCGTCAAGGCCGTTGCCGGATCAAAAGGCAGTGACGGTGCGGGGGGCGATAGGGGCGCGGGAGATGCAGCCACGAGCAATCTGCCCCTGGAAGCGTCCATGTTGCGCGATCTCGCACAGCTGACTGATTTGCCGGTCCCGCAGGTCTATCATGCCGACGACCAGATGCTGGTCATGGCCTGGATTGACAATGATGGCGGGGCTGCTGGTCAAAGCGCACAGCGCCATGCCGCCGAATTATTGTCGGCTCTGCATGCAGTGTCGGCGTCCGATCCAAACTCCGGCGCCGGGTCCCGGTTTGGCTATCAGCACGATACGCTCATTGGCCCGCTGCACCAGCCTAATCCGTGGGCGGGCAAATGGCTGCCGTTCTTTCGCGACCAGCGGCTGATGTATATGGCGCATAAGGCCCATGCTGAGGGGCAATTGCCGGTGGATCTCCTGGGCCGCCTCGACATGCTCGCGGGCAGGCTGGATGATTATCTGGTTGAGCCGGCCCAGCCCTCGCTTATCCACGGCGATCTGTGGGGCGGCAATGTTCTGGTCAAGGGCGGCCAAATTGCCGGGCTGATTGATCCGGCGATCTATTACGCCGACCGGGAGATCGAGCTGGCCTTTACAACTCTATTCGGTACATTTGGCGATGCCTTCTTCGACGCTTATCAGGCTTTGGCGCCGCTGCAACCGGGATTTCATGAGATCCGCCGCGACCTCTACAACCTTTATCCGCTGCTGGTGCATGTGCGGCTGTTTGGCGCAAGTTATCTGCCTCAGATCAATCAGACCCTTGTTCGATTGGGGCTGTAAGGGGTTAGGAACTCATGCTGCAATGCACAACAGGCTTTGCGGAATCGCGCTGCTTCAGCTAAAAGAGCGATGAAACCACTGAGCCCGCCCAAGAATTGCCCCAGCGCCCCCCCGTGCTCCGGCAAGATCGAGTTTGCCACGCTCAGCGCTGAAACCCCATTTTGGAGCACTTCTTATGACCGCCATACTCGACATTATCGGCCGCGAAATTCTTGACAGCCGCGGCAATCCAACGGTCGAGGTCGATGTGATCCTGGAAGACGGCTCCTTTGGCCGCGCCGGTGTTCCCTCGGGCGCCTCAACAGGCGCCCATGAAGCGCATGAACTGCGCGATGGCGGGGCGCGCTATGGCGGCAAAGGGGTGCTGGCAGCAGTCGAGGCGGTAAATGGCGAGATCTTCGATGCGCTGGGCGGCATGGACGCCGAAGAACAACGCGCCATTGATAGTGCCTTGATCGAGCTTGACGGTACTGCCAACAAGGAACGGCTCGGCGCAAATTCAATTCTGGGCGTGTCGCTTGCAGTATCGAAAGCGGCGGCAGAGGCGGCCGGTCTGCCGCATTATCGCTATCTGGGCGGCGCCAATGCGCATCTTTTGCCCGTGCCGATGATGAACATCATCAATGGCGGCGAACATGCGGACAATCCCATTGATGTACAGGAATTCATGATTATGCCGGTCAGCGCGCCGACCTGCGCCGATGCCATTCGGATGGGCGCAGAAATTTTCCACACCCTGCGCAAAGCGCTTAGCGACGCGGGCCACAATACCAATGTCGGCGATGAGGGTGGTTTCGCGCCGAATTTATCGTCAACAGAAGACGCGCTGGGTTTCATTATGAAGTCGGTGGAAGCGGCGGGGTATAAGCCGGGCGAGGACGTCATGCTGGCGCTTGATTGCGCCGCCAGTGAATTTTATAAGGGCGGCAAGTATGAGCTGAAGGGCGAGGGCAAGAGCTTTGATGCCGCCGGGATGAGCGCCTATCTGGCCGATCTGGTCGCGCGCTTTCCGATTGCCTCCATTGAAGACGGTCTGCACGAGGATGACTGGGAGGGATGGAAAATCCTGACAAATGAGATCGGCGCGAAATGCCAATTGGTTGGTGATGATCTGTTTGTTACAAATTCGGCCCGGCTGTCACGCGGCATTAATGAGCGCATTGCCAATTCAATCCTCGTCAAGGTCAATCAGATCGGCACGTTAAGTGAAACCCTCGACGCCGTTGCCATGGCCCAGCGCGCCAATTACACCGCTGTGATTTCGCATCGCTCGGGCGAGACCGAAGACGCCACCATTGCCGATATCGCGGTCGCCACCAATGCCGGGCAGATCAAAACCGGCTCGCTGTCGCGCTCCGACCGGCTGGCGAAGTATAACCAGCTCATGCGCATTGAAGAAGAACTGGGCGCCAGCGCCAGATATGCCGGACGCTCAATCCTGCGCGGTGCGGGGGTAGCATTGCAGGTATAGAACAAATCCCATTCGCCTTCGTCCGCACGATGTGCGTTACCAATTCCTTACCGAAATAAAGTCGAAAACTATTTGAAAATTTCAGACGTCCTTAACCCTAACGACGCATGATGAGCTTGTTCCACCCGTGTTCATGAGTAGTAGGAACGTTCAGCGTATGTCTAAATATGAATGGCAAAATTCGTCACGCCAAAGGGTTCTGGTGTTGCTTACCTGTATTGGTTTGACATCATACTTTGCCTTTCACGCGATTAGTGGCAAGCACGGCCTCAAGGCCCACTCTAGACTTGTGTCCCAGTCAGCTGTGCTGCAGGGGCAGATCAAGGACCTTGAGGCTGTGCGCGCCCGACTAGAGAGCCAGATCGCGCTGCTCTCTGCCCCCGATCCCGATTATATTTCAGAACTGGCCGCCCGCCTGCTGGGTTATAGTGCTAGCGCCGATATTGTGGTTGTGGACCGCACCGCAGCACGGTGACGCGCTGTAATGGTGCCGCGATAATCTGCATGTTTTGCCAATTCATATCATTGCCACCTGTGGCCCGCTCCTGCCGGCCTGCGCTGCAAGCTGCGACGTCTTGGCGCGCCAGTTGCCTTGTGACCAATCACAGCACATCCCAATCTATAACCCACATGCTCTGGTCGCCGCCGATGGTCTCGTGTAATCTATCGGAGTGATTTGGCCATAGTGGTCTTTAACCGATGCTTTCTGCATTCATTTGACGCATTGGTCACCCCGCAACGATACAACATTCATCAGGTACCGTTTATGAACGAAAATGTTGGCACGAACAAAAATAATGGCATGAATAAAGATGCTGGCGAGGCGGCGCGCAAAGTCCCCGACTTCACCAATGATCAGGATATGGATGCCTACCGCCAGATGCTGCTGATCCGCCGCTTTGAGGAAAAAGCCGGACAGCTTTACGGCATGGGATTTATCGGCGGCTTTTGCCATCTTTATATTGGCCAGGAAGCGGTGGTGACCGGCATGACCATGGCCGCCAAGCCGGGCGATCAGGTTATTACAACCTACCGCGATCACGGCCATATGCTAGCCGTTGGCATGGACCCCAAAGGCGTCATGGCTGAACTGACCGGGCGCGCCGCCGGCTATTCGCACGGCAAGGGCGGCTCCATGCATATGTTCAGCCGTGACAAACAATTCTTCGGCGGCCACGGCATTGTCGGCGCCAATGTGCCGCTCGGCGCTGGGCTTGCCTTTGCCAATAAATATCGCGGAAATGATCATGTCTCGCTGACCTTCTTTGGCGATGGCGCCGCTAATCAGGGCCAGGTCTATGAGACCTTCAACATGGCCAAGCTGTGGGACCTGCCGGTAATCTTTATCATTGAGAATAATAAATACGCCATGGGTACAGCCATTGAGCGCTCATCGGCCACGACGGATTTTTCCCATCGCGGCCTGTCGTTTGATATTCCCGGCGAGAAGGTCGATGGCATGGATGTGCGCGCCGTCAAAGACGCCGGAGGCCGGGCGATCAAACGTGCGCGCGATGGCGGCGGACCGTTTATTCTGGAAATGATGACCTACCGGTATAGAGGTCATTCAATGTCCGACCCGGCGAAATATCGCAAGAAAGAAGAAGTAAAAAAAATGCGCGAGGAGCACGACCCGATCGAGCAGGTCAAGGCACGGCTGTTGCGCAGCGGCACGGCGGAAGACGCATTAAAGGCCATCGATAAGGACATTCGTGCAACCGTAAATGAGGCGGCGACATTCGCGCAGGAAACACCCGAACCTGATGTGGGCGAGCTGTGGACGGATGTATTGCTGGAGGCGTGAAAAGGCGCAAGCTGAGGTTGCTGCTGAAATGGACCTTGACGCAATTTGGTTAGATCTGGCTGAAACATCCATTTCACAGCTCACTGTAAATATTTCCTGGGCCATTGTTATCGCGGCGTTTGGAATAAGTTTTGGAATGTATTTAATCGGATTCATATTTATGAGATTGGCCAGTTATGACGCCAAGCCCGGCCAGGAGTTCGATTATTCTGTTAAAACTTGGGCTAATCAATTCAAGGCAGCGCAGAAGAATCTTTTACCGCGCGGTTTGGCGCTACATAAACGGGGCGAGAGCTGGATGATGTCGGCAATGCACTGTTTGGCACTCTCACTGTTTCTATCGGCACTTGCTTTTGGTGTTTGGAAATTACTGGGATCTCAATAGGTAGAAATAAGAGTTTAGGCTTAAACTATCGGAAGACAGATGGCGCATAGTATTGACAGCCCGGCGACCTATGCCGACATTGAGGCCTTGCCGACCAATGTGGTTGGTGAGATTTTGTATGGTGCGCTGGTAACACACCCAAGGCCGACACCGCGCCATGGAGGTGCATCTAGTACCCTGGGAATGATTACCGGCAATCCCTACCAACTTGGCCAGGGTGGTCCTGGCGGCTGGATATTTATTGATGAGCCGGAACTTCATCTGGGGCCGCACATCGCAGTTCCAGACATTGCCGGCTGGCGCCGCGAGACCATGAGTGGGCCTCCCGAGAATGCTTATATCGAAACGCCGCCCGACTGGATTTGCGAAGTCTTATCACCGGCCACGGAAAAATATGACAAGGGCGATAAACGCAAGATTTATGCGTTGTTTGGTGTCAAACATCTTTGGTTTGTCGATCCACGCAATAAGTTACTGGAGGTCTTTTCCCTGCAGGACAAGGACTGGCTGCTGACGGATACGTTCCAGGACAATGACGACGTCAGCGCACCGCCGTTTGACGAGCTGACATTTAAACTGGGCCTGTTATGGCCATTTGATACACCGCCTGCCAAAAACGATGCGCCTGCCGAACCGGCTTCTTGACCCGAATTAAATTACTAAGATGGATTAGTTAAACCCATGCCCACAGAAATCCTGATGCCTGCTTTGTCGCCCACCATGGAAGAAGGCACCCTTGCCAAATGGCTGGTCAAGGAAGGCGATGAGATCAACCCCGGCGATGTCATTGCCGAGATCGAAACCGACAAGGCGACCATGGAAGTCGAAGCCATCGACGAGGGCAAGGTCGGGCGCATATTGGTGGATGAGGGGACGGCCGGGGTTAAAGTCAACACGCCGATCGCGGTGATCCTGATTGATGGCGAAAGTGCCAGCGATATCGCGGGCAATGGCGGGGGCGCATCCTCCTCCCGCTTGACGGGGGAGGATCGAGGAGGGGGTGAAACGACAGGCACGGCGCCTGTTGCAAGTCCTGTTCTCGCTTCTTCCCCCCACCACTCCTCTTCCCCCCACCACTCTTCTTCCCCCCACCCCCAGCCCCTCCCCGCAGAGGGGGAGGGGAGTATTGCTGCCCCGGACGAAACATCACTCCCTGAAGGCACGGCGATGGTCTCAACGACAATGCGTGAGGCGCTGCGCGATGGTATGGCCGAGGAGATGCGCCGTGACAAGGATGTGTTCTTGATGGGCGAAGAAGTTGCGCAATATCAAGGCGCCTATAAAATCAGCCAGGGGCTGCTCGATGAGTTCGGCGATAAACGCGTGATTGATACGCCAATTACCGAGCACGGTTTTGCTGGCATTGGCACAGGCGCGGCGCTTGCCGGGCTCAAGCCGATTGTTGAATTCATGACCTGGAATTTCGGTATGCAGGCCATTGACCAGATTATCAACTCAGCCGCCAAGACGCTGTATATGTCCGGCGGGCAAATGGGCTGTTCAATTGTGTTTCGCGGTCCCAATGGTGCGGCAAGCCGTGTTGGCGCCCAGCATTCGCAATGTTATTCGTCCTGGTATGCCCATGTGCCAGGCCTGAAGGTCGTGGCGCCGTCGAATGCGGCCGACGCCAAGGGCCTGATGAAAGCAGCAATCCGCGATCCCAATCCCGTGCTGATCTTAGAAAATGAAATGCTCTATGGCATTGCCGGCGACGTGCCGCAGCTCGACGATTGGACCGTGCCGATCGGCAAGGCCGCCATTGTGCGCGCCGGCAGCGACGTGACCATCGTGTCGTATTTGCGCGGGATGCAATATGCGCTCGATGCAGCGGCGATTTTGGCTCAGGACGGCATAGACGCCGAGGTCATTGATTTGCGCTCGCTGCGCCCGCTCGATATGGCAACGATTTTAGCCAGTGTTCGTAAAACCAACCGGCTGGTCACCGTCGAGGAAGCTTGGCCGACCTGCTCGGTTGGATCGGAAATTTGCGCCCGTGTGGCCATTGATGCCTTTGACGATCTTGACGCCCCGCCGGCCAAACTCAATGGCGCCGATGTGCCGATGCCCTATGCCGCCAATCTGGAAAAGCTGGCATTACCGACGGCAGACGATGTGGTGAAAGCCGCCAAAGCAGTGTGTTACAAGTAAGTAGATACAAGATCATTGGAGATTTATATCTTTGGCGCACTCATTGACCAAACCGGCGACCTATGAGGATCTTTGCGCCGTTCCAGATCATCTGGTGGCGGAAATTATCTATGGTGTGCTGGAGACCCATCCGCGCCCGGCACCGCTTCACTCATTTTCCAAGATTTCGCTCGCAGACGAATTTGTTGGCCCCTTTCAAAAAGGCAGAGGCGGTCCGGGAGGCCGGGTCTTTGCCATGGAGCCGGAATTGCATCTGGGAGCGCATGTGCTTGTGCCGGACATTGCCGGATGGTGCGTCGAAAATATGCCGCATATTCCGCAAACCTCCTATTTTGAGACGGTACCGGATTTTGTCTGCGAGATTTTATCACCGTCAACCGAAGCCAAGGAACGGGGCCCGAAGCGGCGCATCTACGCCGAATTTGCCGTCGGTTTTCTATGGCATCTCGATCCGGTTGCGAAATTACTTGAAACATTCGTGCTGCGTGACAAACAATGGGTTTTGTTTGAGACCTTCCAGGATGGTGAGGATATTAAGGTGCCGCCCTTTGATGCCGTGACCATTCCAATGAAAAATTTGTGGCCACTGCCGCCCGCCCCACCACAAGCACCACATGATCAAGAGAGCTGAACCATGCCGATTAATATTCTTATGCC
>JAJRRE010000061.1 GCA_024279745.1 Alphaproteobacteria bacterium | reverse complement strand
CAACGTTTTGATCTGATCATGTCCTATGCTGGGCGACAACGGATTCGCAGCGGCGGCCGGAATGCCGTGGGCTATGTCTGTTCGGTTCGCTATCGGCCCATTGCCGGTTACAAGCCCGATGCGCAAACTCTCAAAATGGCCAAAAGCACTGGTCTTAAAATTGTTCTTCAGCCAATTGCGGGCGCCAAGTTGTTGATCCCCTATCAGATCAAAATCCCCACAATCGCCGGTCCAGTGACGATTACGTCGAAGCGGATTTCAATCTCCACACGCAATGAGCATATCGCGCTGGTGAATTAAGGGCGCTGGCACATAATCTGTTTGTTACAGATCAGCTATAGTAGGTATCGCCGGCGCCGCATTGTTTGCTGGGTGCTGCGCCGCAGCCCGCTCATCTCCATTGACAAGCTGCCGATGACCCTTAAAAACTTGGGTTTGTCGGCAGTTTTGTTTGGTCTGACTGGCAAGCCTGCCGGCAGGAGATTGGGCAAGAGGGGCTCGTTTCATCGAATCGCCGCGACTGAACCGCCGAAATAGGTCAGATTCGCGCGCTTTTTTTGCTGCAACCGGCGATCAGCACTTGATATTCGTTCAAGCCTCTGTAAAGGCTCACACCGTCCACCGTTGGAGAGCACTGGATGAGCATGAATAATGATCCGCGCGACCGCCGTGTTACTGCGGTTTTAGGGCCGACGAATACCGGAAAGACCCATTTGGCGATTGAGCGCATGTTGGCGCACAAATCGGGATTGATCGGACTGCCGCTGCGTTTGCTGGCGCGCGAGGTCTATGATCGCATCGCCGCGCGTGTTGGCGCCGATCAGGTGGCGCTGGTGACCGGCGAGGAAAAGATCAAGCCTGAAGGCGCGCGCTATTGGGTCTCGACCGTTGAAGCCATGCCGCGCGATCTGGATGTAGCGTTTCTGGCCATCGACGAAGTGCAACTGGCGGGCGACGCTGAGCGCGGCCATGTGTTTACGGACCGGCTGCTGCAGGCGCGCGGACAAGAAGAAACGCTATTGCTGGGCGCGCAGACCATGGCCGGCGTCATTGCCGATCTGATCCCCGGCGCAAATTTCATCACCCGCCCCAGGTTGTCGCAGCTGAGCTATGCGGGCCAGAAGAAAATCACACGTCTGCCCCGGCGCACAGCCATTGTGGCGTTTTCCGCAGCGGAAGTTTATTCGGTTGCCGAGTTAATGCGCCGTCAGCGCGGCGGCGCGGCGGTTGTGCTTGGCGGTCTCAGCCCGCGCACCCGCAATGCCCAGGTGGAGCTTTATCAATCGGGCGATGTGGATTTTCTGGTGGCAACCGACGCCATCGGCATGGGGCTTAATCTGGATGTAGGCCATGTGGCCTTTGCCGGCGCGCGCAAATTCGACGGCGAGCGGCACCGGGATCTGAGCCCATCGGAGCTGGCACAAATTGCCGGCCGGGCCGGGCGCCATATGAATGACGGCACGTTTGGTGTGACAGGAACGGTTGAGCCGTTCGATCCTGAGCTTGTCGAGCAATTGGAAACCCACAGGTTTCAGCCGCTGAAGAAACTGCAATGGCGCAATAATAAACTGGATTTCTCATCGCTGGCGGCATTGCATGAGACGCTTGCCAAGGTGCCGGGCCCGGCGCGGTTGATGCGCGCGCGCGCTGCCGATGACCAATTGGCGCTGGAAGCCGTCAGCCGCGAAGAAGACATTGCGCAGATGGCGACAAGTGCAGCGGCAACCGAAAAGCTATGGGACGTTTGCCAGATCCCTGATTATCGCAAGATCTCCAGTCAGTCCCACGCCGAATTGGTTGGCGCGCTGTACCGGCATCTTATGGCGCCCGGCGGCCATCTGCCTGAAGACTGGGTTGCCAAACAGGTCGATCAGTGCGACCGCGATGAAGGCGATATCGATACCCTGTCGGCCAGGATCTCCCACATCAGAACCTGGACTTTTGTTTCCAATCGTAGCGACTGGCTGAAAGATCCCGCCCATTGGCAGGACCGTACAAGGCAGATCGAAGACAAACTTTCCGACGCGCTGCATGAGCGATTAATGCAGCGCTTCGTTGACAAAAAGACGAGTGCCTTGATGAAGGGAATGCGCGACAAAGAAGAGCTGTTTGCCGAGGTCGGCGCCGATGGGGCGATCCATGTTGAAAAGCATTATGTTGGCAAATTGCAGGGTTTTTGTTTCTCGCCTGAAGATCACGGCGCCGGCCTTGATAGCAAAGCTGCACGCAGTGCCGCCGCGCAAGTTCTGGGGCCGGAATTGGCCATGCGGGCGCGCCGGGTCGTAGCGGCCAAGGCCGATGCGTTCAAGCTTAGCCGCGACGGCAAAATCTTTTGGCGCGATGAAGTCATAGCGACGATTGCGGCAGGTGAAGATCCGCTGAAGCCGGTTGCGACATTGATTTGCGACGAACATATTGCAGCCAGTGGTAAAGAAAAAGTGCAGGCGCGCATTGATCGTTGGCTCAGTGAAACCATTGCGGAGCGGTTAAAGCCGCTTGTCGATCTTAGCAATGATCAAGAAATTTCGGGTCTGGCGCGCGGTATAGCGTTTCAGTTGAAAGAAAACTTTGGCTGTTTGCGCCGCGAGGCGGTGGCTGAAGATATTCGCGCGCTGGATCAACCCTCGCGCGGACAACTGCGCCGGCATGGCGTGCGGTTCGGAGCGTTTAATATTTTCTTCCCGCTTTTGCTCAAACCGGCTGCGGCTGATCTTCTGCTGGT
>JAJRRE010000060.1 GCA_024279745.1 Alphaproteobacteria bacterium | reverse complement strand
GGTCATGGTGATGGCGCGGCCTGGGCGCCTGCCGATGGGTTGGAGCGCACGGCTTATACGGTGCTGGCCAACGCCGTAACCGCAATCGGATTTGCTTTGCTGCTGGTTGTGGCAACCGAGCTGGCCGGCGGCCTGCACGGGTGGCGCGACGGTCTGATCTGGGGCTTTGCCGGTTTCGCCGTCTTTACCCTGGCGCCGGGTCTTGGTCTGCCGCCGGAACTGCCGGCAATGCCGACCGCCGATCTGGTTATGCGGCAAATTTGGTGGCTGGCCACTGTGGTCGCCACGGGCACGGGACTGGCGCTCATCGTGTTTCAGCGTCATTGGGCGCTGGCGTTACTGGGGGCGGCATTGATTGTTGCGCCGCATCTGGTTGGCGCACCGCAGCCAAGTGAGCATGGCTCGCCGATCCCGCCAAATCTGCTGCATGATTTCATCGTGATTTCAACGGTGACCAATCTGATATTCTGGATGCTGCTCGGGGCGCTTTGCGGCGCGCTACGTGAGCCGTTGATGGAGGCCGATGAGACAGCCGCAGCACCGGCGTCGGCATGATGGCAGAGCCAAAGATGGTTGACAGGACAGGCGCAAAGTTCGCCGTGTTAACGTCGTGAGCGCTCGCATTGGAACCACGGCTAAGGCAAGGCTGAGCCTTGTTCTGGGCGGCGCGCGCTCGGGCAAAAGCGCTTATGCAGAAGGGCTGATCACAGCTCACCCGCCGCCGTGGATCTATATTGCGACCAGCGAAGTTCGGGCGGGCGATAGCGAAATGCGCCAGCGGATTGCGCTGCACCAGAGCCGGCGCGGCGATCAATGGCGCTTGATTGAAGAGCCGTTGGCGCTGGCGCAAACACTGGCCCGCCTACCACAGGATGGTCCGGTGCTGATTGATTGTCTGACCTTGTGGCTCAGCAATGTCATGCTGGCTGAGTGCGCGCTGCCAAAGGATGCAGAAGGTGAACTGGATCGGCACTGTGATGAGCTGGTAGCAGCACTGGCACGCCCGCGCGGGCCGTGGGTTGTGGTCTCCAATGAGGTTGGTCAGGGAATTGTACCCGATAATGCTTTGGCGCGGCGGTTTCGCGATGAGATAGGACGGCTGAACCAGCGGGTCGCGGCGCTCGCGCATGATGTGTTTTATGTAACTGCTGGTTTGCCGCAGCGCCTGAAATAATGAGCTGTGCAACCGTTGAACTTCTATAAGAAAGGCCTGCGCCATGAGCAGTAATAATAAGCCACCACCAGATACCACCAAAGGCGGGGATGCAGAAACAGAGGCCGCGCGTCACCGGTCTAAAATGGAAAAACGTAAAGCAGTGCAAGACGCCGAAGTGGCGTCAAAGCAGATCGAGGAAAAGGGTCTGCTGATCGTCAATACCGGACCGGGCAAGGGCAAATCTACAGCCGCATTTGGATTAATGCTGCGCATGTTGGGGCACGGGCGCCGCGTCGGTGTGGTGCAATTCATCAAGGGCGCCTGGCAGACGGGCGAGCGCGAGGCGTTGAAACGGTTTGACGATCTGGTGGAGTGGCACACGATGGGCGAAGGCTTTACCTGGGAGACGCAGGATAAGGCGCGTGATATCGCAGCCGCAGGCAAAGCCTGGGACAAGGCGCGCGCGCTGATGGCCGACCCGGATATATCTTTGATTATACTCGACGAGCTGAACATTGCCCTGCGTTATGACTATCTGCCGCTAGATGATGTTGTGCGCGACTTGTCGGCGCGGCGCGGCGATTTGCATATTGTTGTGACCGGGCGTAACGCCAAGCCGGAACTGATCGAGGCGGCCGATCTGGTGACGGAAATGAGCCTCATCAAGCATCACTTCAAGGCCGGTGTTAAGGCACAGCAAGGTATTGAGTTTTAGGTCATGACCAGCGGCACGGCAGGCAAAAGTTATCGGCCCAGTGACAATTCATCGGGATGTTCGCGTTGGTCTGCTCCTGGCCCGGGCGCGCGCACGCTGATGCTGCAGGGAACTGGCTCCGATGTCGGTAAATCCCTGATCACAGCGGGACTGGCGCGCGCGCTGACCAATCGCGGATTTGTCGTGCGCCCGTTTAAACCGCAGAATATGTCGAACAATGCTGCGGTAACCGATGATGGCGGCGAGATTGGCCGGGCTCAGGCGTTGCAGGCGCGGGCCGCCAAAACAGCGCCCACAACAGACATGAACCCGGTGCTGCTGAAACCGCAAAGCCAGTTGGGCGCGCAAATTATCGTGCAGGGCAAAGTCTACGGCACGGCCAAGGCCGCCGCTTATCAGGAGATTAAACGCCAGCTGATGGCGCCGATTCTGGAGAGTTTTGCGCGGCTGAAGGCGCAGGCGGATTTTGTTCTGGTCGAGGGCGCGGGCAGCGCGTCGGAAGTGAACCTGCGCGCCAACGATATAGCTAATATGGGATTTGCGCGCGCCGCCAATGTGCCGGTGGTGCTGATCGGCGATATTGACCGGGGCGGCGTAATCGCCTCGCTGGTGGGGACGCATCATGTGATCGACCCCGATGATGCGGCGATGATCTGTGGGTTTATCGTCAATCGCTTTCGCGGCGACCCGGCCCTGTTTGAGGACGGCATGGTGACAATCGCGGCGGCGACCGGCTGGGACAATCTGGGCCTATTGCCACATTTTGACGGCGCCGCAAAATTGCCGGCTGAAGACGCCTTTGGTCTTAGCCGGGCAAAGCCAGGAGCGGGCGCGGGCAAGCGGCGCCGCATCAAGATCGCCGTGCCGGTGCTGCCGCATATCGCCAATTTTGACGATCTCGATCCGCTCAACGCAGAACCGGATGTCGAGTTGCTCATGGTCCGGGCCGGGGCGGGTGAAGCGCTGCCCGGCGATGCGGATCTAATCATATTATGCGGCTCAAAATCCACCATTGCCGATCTGGCGGCCTTGCGCACAGCAGGGTTCGATATTGACATTGCCGCGCATAAACGGCGCGGCGGCAATGTGCTGGGGATTTGCGGCGGATTGCAAATGCTGGGGCGCTCGCTCGCCGACCCCGATGGTGTCGAAGGAGCGCCGTGTGAGGTGGAGGGACTTGGTTTATTGGACATTGAGACAACACTGTCCAAGGCCAAGAAACTGGCGCCCGTGAACGGTGAAATCATCACCAATAGCGCCAGCTCGGCATTGCACGGGGCGCCGGTTCACGGCTATCTCATGCATATGGGGCACACTTCGGGGCCAGGACTAGCGCGCCCTTTCGCACGGATTGAGGGCGGGGCTACGGGCACTGAGCGAACCGACGGCGCCGTCAGTGCGGATGGAAAAATATTCGGCAGTTATGTGCATGGTCTGTTCGCCAATGATGAGGGGCGCGGCAAATGGCTTGCTATGCTTGGCGGCAGCGATTGCGGCGGCTCCGGTTTGGCCTATGAAGCCGGTGTCAAT
>JAJRRE010000059.1 GCA_024279745.1 Alphaproteobacteria bacterium | reverse complement strand
CGCTTCATGAAATCGGTGGCCCGATCAGCATGGGCGGCGCTGGGCGCGGCAATCATAACGCATAGTGCCAGTGCGATAGGGGCTAATAACAGCTTTAAGCCGCTAAGGCATTGGCGCGATGTATTCGGGGTTCCGCTCATAAAAGTCCTCACATACTAATCAATCACTAATGCGATTTTGGCTCATGGGGCAGGGCCAGCTTCAGCTCAAGGAAATAACTCCCCGTGACTGTTTTATTTTTCCGGGCCGGCTTATTGGCCCGAGTTTCAACATGGATGTCGAAATCAAACCCAAGTGGCCCTTAATGACTGCCATCGGCTAGGGCTGTTTGGGGCAAACCTTTACACCTGTCCAGCCGCGATAAGCCATGACCTGCAAATTTGGCCGCAAAACGGCCATGCACCGCTTAGCGGCCAGAATTGACAAATCTGTGATCAGGCTGGATTTAGGCGATGGGTGAAGCGACCAACGCCGCCGAGTTTGTCGGTTGCCGGTTGCCAGGTCCCCATTGAAGAGAAAAATACAGATCACGACTGGGTATTTGCTGAAGAGACAGTAATCGAGCAGCTTTTTCCACAAGGTCCTGGGACACAATATCCGCCGAATGGAGCAGTATGGAGCACCGTTTGTCGGAGTGTACCAATATTAATTCTTGCCGCGACCCTGAATGGGTCGTGCGGACATGATGGGCAACGCCGCGAAACGAGCTCAGCGGCGAAATCCATTTTTTACGATAAAACAAATGCTTATCAGTTACATGAACCTTGCCAGCTTGAATGCGTATGATCCGCTCGCGGCCCAAACGCGCCAGTAGTTTGTTGACCGGGATCAAAAAGATCATGGCCCACAAGGAAAGCCCTATCAAAATTTGCACGGCCGAGATCGGCTTATCCCAAAGGGCTTGGGTAAGGGCCGGCTCATTGGCTGCCTGCGCGGCCATTAGGCTGAACGGTATGATCACAGCAACCATTGCCGGCAGCACCATGAAAACCAGCAAAAAAGTGGATAGTTTGGATGATTTTTGTCTGACAATCAGCGGCAGTCGATTGAACTCAAGCTGCGGTGATGTGATCTCGAAAAGTGTCTGTGGCATCTTTGCCCTCTTATACTGGTAACGCATTAGCCAGAGGGTAGGGCAGGCGGCTTACATATCGGTTAATTCACAGACCATAATAATGCGATTTGGGGCCAAATACAGTATTTCAACGGGTCCATATTGGTTTGGCGCGAAGGGGGGCTACAACTTCTTACCTGCCTATCACCTCATACGCATCATCATTGTTCAACATGTTGCCCCGTCTCGGCCATCTTGCAATCTGGGCTTATTGCAGCCCACTATAATGACCCGTACCGCGACTTCGAATATTTGCCGATGCGTTGCCAACGACGCGTTGCCAACCGTGCGCTGCCGACGATGCCCGGGGCTGACCATGTGTATTTCAATGAACGCACTTGACACATAAAGATATGTTTATATGTTGCAGGTGAGCAGCCGGCGAGTTTCGTCAAGCTTGGCCCGCTCAATCATGGAGAGTGGTTTGACAGAATTATTGGCAACGAGCGCAGTATTGGGGGCTTTGAAAGCTGCCGCCGAGCCAACGCGGCTGCGCATCCTGCTGCTCCTTGCCAATGGTGAGCTTAATGTCAAAGACATCACGCAGATTTTGGGTCAAAGCCAGCCGCGCATTTCTCGACATCTGAAATTATTGAGTGAAGCGGGATTGATTGAGCGATTTCGCGAAGGCAGCTGGGTATATTTCCATCTTCCCGATGAGAGCGGCGGCGGTCGGCTTGCCAGATTTATTCTTGATGCCATTGATCTGAACGACAGCCAATTGGTGCGTGACCGCACAAGGGCAACGGCGCTGAAGACAGAGCGCGAAACCGCGGCCCAAAATTATTTCGATATTCATGCAGCGGAATGGGATGCCATTCGTTCACATTTTGTCGCCGATACGCGAGTTGAAGCTGCGATGGAGGAGATGCTTGGGCGCGGGCCGTTTGATCTGCTGCTGGATCTTGGAACCGGCAACGGGCGCATTCTGGAATTGTTTGCGCCGCGTTACCAACGCGGGCTGGGGCTCGATCTAAACCATGCCATGCTGACCCATGCGCGCGCCAATCTGGAGCGCGGCGGGTTGAGCCATTGCCGCGTACGCCATGGCGATCTTTATAATTTATCTCTTGCCGATAATGTCGCAGACGCGGTGATCATGCATCAAGTGCTGCATTTTTTATCGGACCCGGCCCGCGCTATTGATGAAGCGGCGCGAGTATTGGTGCCGGGCGGCCAAATTTTGCTGGTTGATTATGCGCCTCACGATCTGGAAATCATGCACACGGAATTTGCTCATGAACGTTTGGGGTTTGCAAAACCGCAAATAGCGCAATGGTTGTCGCAAGCTGGTTTGCAACTGATCAGCAGCCGGGAGGTTAAATCTCGTGATCGCGTTCTGGAAACCGAACCTGTCTCACAACCCCCTTCGGCAACACCGCCGCAAACCCCTTCCCTAAACGAACAACTTACAACGCCCACAAGGCAAGCGCCGCAGCTTCCTGTTCTTATCTGGTTGGGTGCTAAGCCGCCTGCAACGACGACACAGAGCTATGACGCCGCCGCACAGTCCCAAAATATGGAATCGACAAACTGAAATGAATAAAATAACAGAGCGCAGAAGCAGATTGGTCGGATCGGGAGAAATCGATATCTCGATGGAATTTTTTCCACCAAAGAGTAAGAAAATGGAAGAAAATCTATGGGCTGCGATCAATCGATTGGCGCCGCTCTCGCCCAAATTTGTCTCGGTAACCTATGGTGCCGGTGGCTCGACCCGCGAGCGCACCCATGGCACCGTTTCGCGCCTGGTGAAGGAGACGAATTTAAAACCAGCGGCGCATTTGACCTGTGTGAATGCTAGCAAATCTGAAGTCGATGAAGTCGTGCGCGATTATTGGGACGCCGGCGTGCGCCATATCGTGGCCTTGCGCGGCGATCCACCAGCGGGACCGGGAACCCAGTATGCAGCGCCCAAAGACGGCTATCAGACCTCGGCCGATCTGGTTGCCGGGATCAAGGCCATAGCACCGTTTGAAGTATCCGTCGGCGGCTATCCTGAAGTCCACCCGGAAAGCGCTTCACGTGTGGCCGATCTTGACCATCTGAAGGCCAAAGTGGATGCCGGCGCCGACCGGATCATCACCCAGTTTTTCTTTGATAATGCAATTTACTTGCGCTTTTTGGAAGACGCCCGCGCCCATGGCATCTGGGTGCCGATCGTGCCGGGGATCGTGCCGATCCACAACTTTAAACAGGTGGATTCATTTGCCAAGCGTACCGGCGCTACGGTGCCTTCATGGTTGGCGCGCCGCTTTGACGGGTTGGAGAACGATCCGGCCATGGCGCATTTGGTGGCGGCGGCGGTTGCAGCCGAGCAGGCCACCGATTTAGTCGACGAAGGGATAACGCATCTACATCTTTATACGCTGAACAAAGCCGAACTGGCTTATGCTATTTGTCATTTGTTAGGGCTTCGCGAGACAATTGCGGAGGATGACGTTCAGCACAAAATGCCGTTGGCCAGTTAACCGCTCAGCCGGGAGCTGACTGGATTGATGTGCGATTAAAAGCAATGATCAACAAGGCGCCCGCCGCAGCACCAGGACCGCTAATATTGTAACCCGTGCCCAACACCTGATGGCAAAAATCCCATCGGCCTGCGTTGGCCCAACCAATTAACATGATAGCGCCCGGGACCATCGTGCCCCCCGGTGCGGTAAGACTTAATGCCCCTCCAGGCGATCAGGAAAGCAACCAATCCCCGTGACCACAACAGCAAAATTAACAGACATCGCCGCACAGCGCATCTTGATCATTGATGGCGCCATGGGGACGATGATCCAGCGCTATCGCCTTGATGAAGCGGGGTATCGCGGCGACCGCTTCACTGATTGGAAGAGCGATGTCAAAGGCAATAATGATTTGTTGTCCCTGTCGCGCCCTGAAATCATTGCCGCCGTCCATGACGACTATCTCAATGCCGGCGCCGATATCATCACAACCAACACGTTCAATGCGCAAGTCATCTCCATGGCTGACTATGACATGCAAGAATTGAGCTTTGAAATGAATGTCGCCTCCGCCCGTATTGCCCGCGAGCGTGCCGATGCCGCGGCTGCCAGGACGCCCGACAAACCGCGCTTTGTCGCCGGCGCTGTTGGGCCAACCAATCGCACGGCGTCTTTATCGCCCGATGTCAACAATCCCGGTTATCGCAATACATCATTCGACGAGCTTAAGGCAGCTTACGCCGAACAGACGCGCGGGCTGATCGAGGGCGGTGCCGATATCATTTTAATCGAGACCATTTTCGATACGTTGAATGCCAAGGCTGCGGGATATGGCGTGTTGGAGGTGTTCGACGACTTGGGCACGACATTGCCGCTGTTTATTTCTGGCACGATCACCGACTTGTCGGGACGCAATCTGTCCGGCCAGACGCCGGAAGCATTTTGGTATTCCATGCGCCATTTGAAACCCACTGCGGTTGGCTTCAATTGTGCTTTTGGCGCCGAACAATTGCGGGCGCCAATCGCAGAAATCGGTGCGCTGGCCGATTGCCTGGTTTGCGCCTATCCGAATGCCGGATTGCCCAATGAGCTGGGCGAATATGACGAAAGCGCACACGACATGGCATGCAAGATTGAGGAGTGGGCACGCGACGGCATGGTCAATATTGTTGGCGGCTGCTGTGGTTCCACGCCAGAGCATATTGAGCATATTGCTTCACATGTCGACAAATACGAGCCGCGCAAAATTCCAACCATTGCACCAAAAATGCGCCTGAGCGGTTTGGAACCCTTTGTCGTCGGGTGAGCGGTTTTCGTGAATGGCGTCCACTGTTGTTCAAAACCGGCGTTGGATGTTGAACAGCAGACGCAGCGAAATATTCGATCCAAAAAATCCCGCACTTTAGTATTCACCAATGGCGACCACTAATCTGAAAGCAATAATAAATGACAGCCGATAATGCAGCGCAAAATTTCATCATCGTTGGAGAGCGCACCAATGTGACCGGGTCGGCAAAGTTTCGCAAGCTGATTCAAGCGGACGATTATGATGGAGCTTTAAGTGTCGCGCGCAGCCAGGTTGAGAACGGTGCCAATGTCATCGACATCAATATGGATGAGGGGATGCTCGATTCTGAAAAGGCAATGGTTACGTTTTTGAATCTGATTGCAGCAGAACCCGACATCTCGCGCGTGCCGATTATGATCGACAGCTCGAAATGGGAGGTAATTGAAGCCGGCTTGAAATGCGCCCAGGGCAAAACCATCGTCAATTCCATCTCCATGAAGGAAGGCGAGGACAAATTTCTTGAACAGGCCAAAAAATGTATGCGCTACGGCGCTGCTGTTGTTGTTATGGCATTCGACGAAGAGGGCCAGGCAGATACCATTGAGCGCAAGGTTTCGATCTGTACGCGCGCTTACGAATTATTGATCAAGGAAATTGGATTTTCCCCCGAAGACATAATATTCGATCCAAATATTTTCGCTGTGGCGACGGGAATTGAAGAACATAACGGCTATGGCATTGCCTTTATTGAGGCCACAAAGCAGATCCGTGAGACGTTGCCCCATTGCCATATTTCGGGCGGCGTATCTAATTTGTCGTTTTCCTTCCGTGGCAATGAAGAAGTTCGCGAAGCCATGCATTCGGTATTCCTTTTTCATGCCATTAAAGCGGGCATGGATATGGGCATTGTCAATGCCGGGCAATTGGCGGTCTATGACGATATCAAGCCGGAGCTGCGCGAGCTGTGCGAAGATGTCGTGCTGAACAGGCGCGACGATGCAACTGATCGGTTATTGGAAGCGGCTGAACGTTACCGGTCCGGCGGCGGCAAGAAGAAGGTCAAGGATCTTCGCTGGCGTGAGCTGGCCATTGACGAGCGGATTACCCATGCGCTTGTCCACGGCATAAATGAATTCATCGAACAAGACGCGGAAGAAGCGCGGCAAATGTTTGATAAGCCCTTGCAAGTGGTAGAGGGGCCGTTGATGGACGGCATGAATGTCGTTGGTGATCTGTTTGGGGCGGGTAAAATGTTCTTGCCGCAAGTTGTAAAATCAGCGCGCGTAATGAAACAAGCAGTGGCTTATCTACAACCCTATTTGGAGGCGGATAAACTGGCTGATGGCGGCGGCGAGTTACCTGCGGTTGGTAAAATCGTAATGGCAACCGTCAAGGGCGACGTGCATGACATTGGCAAGAATATCGTCGGCGTCGTGTTGGCGTGCAATAATTATGACGTCGTCGATCTGGGGGTGATGGTTCCGGCGCAGAAAATTTTGGAAACCGCAAAAGCCGAAAAAGCCGATGTGATCGGGCTGTCGGGTTTGATTACACCGTCACTTGACGAGATGTGTCATG
>JAJRRE010000058.1 GCA_024279745.1 Alphaproteobacteria bacterium | reverse complement strand
TGCATGGCGACATTGCCCTGGGCGTGCCGGGTTTCCTTGCGAGTCTGGCGCAGATCGGCCAATTCAGCAACGCGGCGCATATTGCGCTTGCGCCGTCCCGACACGCCGTACCTGATCCAGTGTTCTTCGGCGGCAATTTTGCGGTCCAGCTTGTGGCGCTCTTGTTCCTCGCGCTCCAGCAGCTCATCGCGCCAACCTTCAAAATGCGAAAATCCCCTGGTCATCAATCGCGTGCGCCCGCGGTCCAGCCACAAGGTGGATTTCGACAAGGTTTCCAAGAAGCGCCGGTCATGCGAGATCAGCACAAGCGCCGAGCGCATGGATTTCAGCTCACTCTCTAGCCATTCAATCACCGGCAAATCGAGATGGTTGGTCGGCTCATCGAGCAGCAGAATATCGGGCTCAGGCGCCAGCACTTGCGCCAGGGCCACACGCCGCGCCTCGCCGCCCGATAATCGCGCCGGATTTTCCTCGCCGCTCAGCCCCAGTTCATTGAGAAGATATAGCGCTTTATATGGATCGTCGGTCGGGCTCAGCCCCGCTTCGACAAAGCTCAGCGCGGTCTCATAGCCGCCAAAATCAACCTCCTGATGCAGATAGCGCATATTGGCGCCCGGATGCACAAAGCGCTTGCCGTCATCGGCGTCAATCAGCCCAGCGGCCATCTTCAGCAGGGTGGATTTGCCCGAACCGTTACGGCCGACAAGGCACAACCGGTCACCCGCCGAAACGCTCAAATCCGCGCCGGTCAGCAAGGGCGTCGAGCCGAAGGTCAGCTGCATATCCTGCAGAGTGAGAAGCGGTGGAGCCATTATGCGTTGCCGTCCTGTTGTGTGCTGTCTTGCTGTTGCGTCACTGTTTGGCCCGCGCCATAGCGCTTGGCGACATAGTCTTCGACGATCTGTTTGAAGTCAGCCGCGATGGTGTCGCCGCGCAGGGTCATTGCCTTTTTGCCGTCAATGAAAACCGGCGCCGTCGGCTGCTCCCCGGTGCCGGGAAGCGAAATCCCGATATCGGCATGTTTGGATTCGCCCGGTCCATTAACAATGCAGCCCATCACCGCCAGCTGCATCGCTTCGACGCCGGGATAGCGCGTCGCCCATTGCGGCATTCGCGTCCGCACATGATCCTGGATGTCGCGCGCCAGTTCCTGAAACACCGTTGAGGTGGTGCGCCCACAGCCGGGACAGGCGGCGACAATAGGCACGAACGAGCGCAGGCCCATGGTTTGCAGGATCTCTTGTGCCACGATGACTTCGCGGGTGCGGTCGCCGCCCGGTTCTGGCGTCAGGGAGACGCGAATGGTGTCGCCTATCCCCTGCTGCAACAAAATTGCCATGGCGGCGGTGGAGGCGACAATGCCTTTGGAGCCCATGCCTGCTTCCGTTAGTCCCAGATGCAGTGCAAAGGAGCTGCGCGCCGCCAGCAGTCGATAAACCGCAATCAAATCCTGCACCGCGCTGACCTTGGCCGATAAAATTATACGCTCCGCTCCCATGCCCAGACGTTGCGCCAGCTGAGCCGATTGCAGGGCCGATTGCACCAGCGCCTCATGGGTCACCGCGCTTGGCTCCAGTGGCTGGGCGGCTTTGGCGTTTTCATCCATCAGATGGGCTTGCAGCTCGCGGTCAAGCGAGCCCCAGTTAACGCCAATGCGCACCGGCTTGTCATGGCGCAGGGCCTGCTCGATGATGGCGGAGAATTGCCGGTCTTTCTTGGCCTTGAAGCCGACATTGCCCGGATTGATACGATATTTTGCAAGCGCGCGCGCGCAGGCAGGATGGTCAGCCAAAAGCGTGTGGCCGTTATAGTGAAAATCTCCCACCAGCGGGACGAAAACCCCCATGGCGTCAAGTTTGTCCTTGATATGCGGCACGGCCTTGGCGGAAACGTCGCGGTCAACGGTAATGCGAACGAGCTGTGATCCGGCGTCCGCCAACGCGGCCACCTGCGCCACCGTCGCATCGATATTGGCGGTGTCGGTATTGGTCATGGACTGCACGACAATGGGCGCGTCGCCGCCAACCATTACGCCAGCCACATCGACCGCTATTGAGCGATGCCTTGCAGCCGAACCATTATACCTTACGTCAGACATGGATTTAAGCTTTCAAAAGGGGCGATTGCTGCCATGAAAATCAATATGACATTTCTGTCCGGCTCCATTGCCCTGGCCTCAGCGCTCTTTTACCAGCAGAATTTTGGCGATGGATAGAAATGAGATCAGGCTCAGCATCATGACAATGGCCGCACCGCCCGGCAAATCGAAGATATAAGAGGCATATAGCCCGCCAATCGATCCGGCAATGGCAATCAATGCCGCGCCCACCACCATCTGCTCGGGGGTTTCGGCAAACGGGCGGGCGGCGGCGGCCGGCATGATCAAGAAGGCGATAATCAGCAATATGCCGACGATCTTCATGGCGACAGCAATGGTGAAGGCGAGCAGCAGCACAAAGGCCCCCTTGGCGCGCGCCACATTCAGCCCCTCGGCAGCGGCCAGTTCTTCATGTACGGCGATTGCGATCAGCTCATGCCACAGCCAGTAGGTCGCCGCCAACACGAGCGCGCCGCCGACATAAATCCAGATCAGATCGATCCTGGTTACGGCGAATATATCGCCAAACAGATAAGCCATCAGATCGAGCCGTTGACCGGACAGTTTAGCAGCTGCGATCAGGCCGCCAGCCAGGGCGGCGTGGGACAGCAGCCCGAGCAGCGAATCCACCGGCAGAATTTTCTGCCGCTCCAGTACAATCAGCACGGCGGCGAGGACCATCGCCACCAGCAGCACCGACAAGGTGAGATTGAGCGACAGCATCAGCCCCAGCGCTACGCCAAGCAAGCCTGAATGGGCAATGGTCGAGCCGAAATA
>JAJRRE010000057.1 GCA_024279745.1 Alphaproteobacteria bacterium | reverse complement strand
CCTATTGTTCGGAGCGCTGGCCACCGGGACGACCCGCATTAGCGGCCTGTTAGAGGCCGAAGATGTGCTTGGAACAGCGCGCGCAGTAAGCGCATTGGGCGCACCGGCGGTAAAGGACGGCGAGCAGTGGGTTGTGCGTGGCCGCGGCGTCGGCGGCTTAAGCGCTCCGGGGCAAGCGCTGGATTTTGGTAATGCCGGCACCGGCGTTCGGTTGATGATGGGCGTGGTCGCCGGGAACGATATGCGCGCGGCCCTGTGCGGCGATGCCTCTTTGAGCAAACGGCCAATGGCGCGGGTGCTAACCCCGTTGCGCGACATGGGCTTGCAGACTTTTAATGAAGCTGGCGAGGCTGATGACCAGGTAGATCTATTGCCGCTTGGTCTGCAAGGCTCGAATGATCTGGTGCCGATTGAATATACTCTGCCGGTACCGTCAGCGCAGGTTAAAACAGCGGTTTTACTGGCTGGATTGCATGCCAGAGGACAAACCACGGTCATTGAAGCGGAGGCAACTCGCGATCATACCGAGCGCATGTTGAAGTTCTTTGGCGCCGACATTGTAGTGGAAGAAGCTGCCGATGGGCGCACGCGGCGGATTACCGTCACCGGGCACCCGCAAATGACCGGCCGCGAGATTGTCGTGCCGGGTGATCCCAGTTCGGCCGCCTTTGCCGTGGCAGCAGCGCTGATTGTGCCCGGCTCCGATGTGACGATAAAGAATGTCCTGGTCAACCCGACCCGTACCGGTCTCTATCTGACCTTGCGCGAAATGGGCGCCGATCTGCGGTTTGAGAATGAGCGCGATCAGGGCGGGGAGCCGGTAGCCGATGTTAAAGTGCGCTATTCGAAATTGCGCGGCGTACCCGTTCCGGCGGCGCGCGCGCCCAGTATGATCGACGAATATCCAGTGCTGGCCGTGGTGGCGGCCTTCGCTGAGGGGGAGACGTGGATGGACGGGCTGGCGGAATTAAAGGTCAAGGAGAGCGACCGGCTGGCGGCGACGGCGGCCGGGCTGGCGGCAAATGGTGTGACGGCGCGGGTTGCGGGTGACAGTCTGATCGTAACTGGTGCTAAGACGGTGCGCGGCGGCGGGCTGGTTGCGACCCATCTCGATCACCGCATTGCCATGGCCTTCCTGACCCTGGGAGCGGCCAGTGAGCAGCCTGTTACCGTAGATGATGCGGGCATTATAGCGACCAGCTTACCAGAATATCGCGATTTGATGAGCGCGCTGGGGGCGCGTTTTGAGGAGGTGGCTTGACGTGATCATCGCGATTGATGGCCCGGCTGCATCGGGTAAAGGGACATTGGGGCGGCTGATTGCCAGGCATTTTGGGCTGCTTTATCTCGATACCGGCTCGTTATACCGGGCTGTGGCACGCGATGTGATGGCCAGGCAAGTCGATATTTTTGACATTAATGCGGCCCGGTTGGCGGCGCAAACTCTTGATCCGGCGACGCTCGATGATCCGGGCCTGCGCGATCCGGGGGTTGGTGAAGCGGCGTCTATTGTGGCGGGGTTTCCTGAAGTCAGGGAGGCGTTGCTGGAGTTTCAGCGCCAGATTGCCAGCTCTAAACCCGGCGCGGTCATTGACGGGCGCGATATCGGCACGGTGGTTTGTCCCGATGCTGATGCCAAACTGTTCGTCACCGCAAAAGTCGAGATCCGCGCCGGAAGGCGTTTCACAGAACTGAGCCGGGCCGGTGAGGCCGTCACGCCCGAGGGCGTCCTCGATATGATCCGCCGGCGCGACGCCCGCGATATGGAGCGCGCCGCCTCGCCGCTGAGGCCGGCTGAAGATGCGCACTTGCTAGAGACGAGCGATTTGAGTATAGAAGCTTCATTCGACACTGCTGTCGCATGGATCGAGAGGAAGATCAGCCGTTAAGGGTGCTTCAACCAGATTGGTTTCAACCAGATTGGTTTTAACCGGATTTGTTTAAAGTGCCGAAATCCCAGATGGCCAGCGGGGTTAGTCACGCCCCTCCACGACAAGCAGAAAAGAAACCAAACACAGCAAATCAAGCCGGTTGTCTTAAACTCCGGGTTTTGAATGCGTCTTATGACCGGTCTCAAGCCCGTCCAGTTTGTCCTTCCAAGCGCAAAATCGCGTTCGGATCGGCAGTATTGGGCGATTTTGAGCCGTTTATTGGCGTAATCTGCTCAATTCCATTTCTACTTAGCGTTAAGCCGTTCAGGCTTGGCGCATGGTTTGGTGTTGAGCGAGCTCGGAGCGATCTGCAACCAACAAGCTTTGCAACCAACAAACCTTCGCGGCCCTAACAAGCTGCAACCTTAAACAATGTCGTTTGCCGTCTTCAATGTGCGGGGGCTATGGGGTTTCCTTGAAATCCTCCAGAGCCTTTGCCAGGCGGCCAGACGGCTTATGATCAATCTAACGGAGACCAAATTGAGTATTTCACAAGTCGATCCGGGGATGAACCCCTCACGCGAAGACTTCGCCGCTCTGCTGGAAGAGAGCTTCGGCGATTCTGAAGCCTTTGAAGGCAGTGTCGTCAAAGGCAAAAT
>JAJRRE010000056.1 GCA_024279745.1 Alphaproteobacteria bacterium | reverse complement strand
GCTATGTCGGGGGCGCGCCGAAATCGAAATCAAAATTTGGGGAGCAATGAGGAGTACTGGTATGAGCGACGACCGGGTTGCAGGCGGACCTGTTCTGATTGAACGCCTTGCGGGTTATACTGTGCTTACACTCAACCGTCCTGACAGGTTGAACGCCTTTAACGACGCTCAACATCTGGCTTTGCATGAGGCTTTGGACGAAGCGGCGGGCAATGCGGCGTGCCGTGCCGTGGTGATTACTGGAGCGGGGCGCGGCTTTTGCGCCGGGCAGGATCTGGGCGATCGCGATCCCTCCAAAATGAGTGCGCCGCCTGATCTTGGTGACACGCTGGAGCGTTTTTATAATCCGCTTATTCGCCGCATACGGGCACTTGATAAACCTGTCATTGCCGCCGTTAACGGCGTGGCGGCGGGAGCGGGCGCTAACATTGCTCTTGGTTGTGATCTCGTGATCGCCGCCCGGTCGGCAAAGTTTATTCAGTCTTTTTGCAAAGTTGGTCTGGTTCCCGATAGCGGCGGTAGCTGGCTGTTGCCGCAATTGGTGGGCGAGGCGCGCGCCAAAGCGTTGGCAATGACGGGGCAGCCGCTCAGCGCCGAGGAGGCGGTGTCCTGGGGTTTGATTTGGCGGGTGGTCGATGACGGCGAGCTGATGAATACGGCGCATAGTGTTGCCCGCGATCTTGCAGCAGCGCCGACTTATGGGCTTGGCCTGACCAAGCGCGCTTTTCATGCGGCCCACGACAATAGTTTGGATGAGCAGCTTGATCTGGAGCGGGATTTGCAGCGCCAGGCGGGACGCTCCGCCGATTATGCCGAAGGGGTCAGCGCGTTCCTGGAAAAGCGCGCGCCGAACTTTAACGGAAGAAAGCCAGATTTCACCGGAACCAAGGGGGGCTCATGACGCAGGATCAGCGTGCGCGCGAAACGGCAGAAGACAAACACAGCAGCGATGAGATGGCCGCCCGATGCGCCGAGGCGATGTGGGCCAACGACAGCGCTTCAAAGGCGTTGGGGATGACCATTGAACATGTGGCGACGGGCGAGGCACGGCTAAGCATGACGGTGCGCGCCGACATGACCAATGGGCACGGTACATGCCATGGCGGCTATATCTTTACGCTTGCCGACAGTGCGCTGGCCTTTGCCTGCAACAGTTACAATCACTACGCCGTCGCGCAGCATTGTTCGATAACCTTTATTGCGCCGGCTACTGAAAATGATCACCTGGTCGCGGCAGCTGTCGAGCAGACGCGGTTTGGCCGCAACGGTATTTATGACGTGACGGTTGTTCGCGCCGCTGACAATGCGCAGATCGCGCGGTTTCGTGGTCATTCGCGCGTGGTGCGTGGCACCTGGGTTGGCGAGGATGTGCTCGGTACGGGCGATAGCGATGATGAAACCCGTCCGAAGCACAGCCAAACAGTGGGGAAAGATAATAGTGAGCGCGTAAATAAACCCTCAGGCGCCGCACTGACCGGGGCGCGCAAGCCATGACGCAATCGCCACTCCAAGCTTTTATCTGCGGCGGTCTGCGCACACCGATTGGCCGCTTTGGCGGCGCGCTTGCCACGGTGCGCCCGGATGATATGGCCGCTCACGTGATCAAGGCAGTTGTCGCGCGCGCCGAGGGGCTGGACCCTGCTGCCATTGACGAAGTTATTCTGGGCTGTGCCAATCAGGCTGGGGAAGACAATCGTAATGTCGCGCGCATGGCTGTGCTGCTGGCGGGGTTGCCGGTGGAGATACCGGCGCTGACGGTGAACCGGCTGTGTGGTTCGGGGCTGGATGCGGCGGCGTTGGCAGCACGGGCGATAAAGGCAGGCGAAGCGGATCTGATCATCGCTGGCGGCGTGGAGAGCATGTCGCGGGCGCCTTTTGTTATGCCCAAAGCCGACAGCGCTTATTCGCGGCGCGCGGAAATTTATGACACGACCATTGGTTGGCGGTTTGTCAATAAAGCCCTCAAAGCGCAATATGGCATAGACGCCATGCCGCAGACGGCGGAGAACGTGGCTGAGGAATTTTCTATCTCGCGCGAGGATCAAGACGCCTTTGCGCACCGCAGCCAAACCCGCGCAGCGCGTGCGCAAGAGAGGGGGCGTCTGGCGCGTGAGATTGTTGCGGTATCAGTGCGCCAGCGCAAGGGCGATCGGGTAATTGTCGAGCATGACGAGCATCTGCGCCTGACGCCACTCGACAAATTGGCGGCGTTGCCGACGCCGTTTCGCGAGGGCGGTACGGTGACGGCTGGTAACGCGTCGGGGGTCAATGACGGCGCTGCGGCTTTGCTGGTGGCATCTGAAGCTGGCATTAAACGCCACGGGCTCACCCCTCTGGCGCGTATCGGGCCGATGGCGGCCGCAGGTGTCGCGCCGCGGCTGATGGGCATTGGTCCTGTCCCGGCAACGCAAAAGCTGCTGGCTCAGACCGGGCTGACACTTGCCGATATTGATCTGATTGAGCTGAATGAGGCATTCGCGGCGCAGGCACTGGCTGTCATGCGCCAGCTGGGAGTGCCTGACGATGGGCCCCACGTGAACCCTAATGGCGGGGCGATCGCACTGGGCCATCCGCTTGGTATGTCGGGTGCGCGGCTGGCGTTGAGCGCGGCAATTGAGATGCAAGAGCGCGGTGCGGTACGTGCGCTGTGCACCATGTGTGTCGGAGTTGGGCAGGGGGTCGCGCTGTTATTGGAGCAAGTATGATGGCCCGGCCAGGGCACGTTTTACGGGTAATGAGATTGGGTGGCACGGGGGTCGCGCGGCACTAAATGAGCCTGAGTGGGCTGGGACTGTTGATAAGGATTGGCTGAGATGATTTTCAAAAAATTGCTGGGCGGCAACAGAGGAGCGCAGGCGGGCGTTGCTGATACCGCGACAGCTATTCCGGCAGCGACGGCGAAAGCAGCGACGAAAGCGGCTCCGCCAACGGCAGCGGCGGCGGCAGTATTGGGCAGTCCGGCGATCCACGCGGCAGGCTCGTCGCACGCAGGTTATGAGCCGATCGAGACCGCCTCGCGCGATGAAATCACAGCGCTGCAGCTCACCCGCATGCAAGCAACCTTGCACCATGCCTATACCAATTCGCCGGTCTACAAGGCCAAGTTCGACGCCCACGGCGTGCATCCCGATGATCTCAAAACATTGGCTGATCTGGCTAAATTTCCGTTCACGGTGAAGCAGGATCTGCGCGATAATTATCCCTTCGGTATGTTCGCCGTGCCGCGCGAAAAGCTGGTGCGGGTGCACGCTTCATCGGGCACGACGGGTAAGCCTACCGTTGTTGGCTATACGCAAAATGATATCGATATGTGGGCGGGGGTCGTGGCGCGCTCGATTTATGCCAGCGGCGGACGGCCCGGTGATGTGGTGCATATCTCTTATGGCTATGGGCTGTTTACCGGCGGGCTTGGCGCGCATTACGGTGCCGAAAAACTTGGCTGTACGGCGGTGCCGGTGTCTGGCGGTATGAGCGAGCGGCAAGTCATGCTGATCCAGGATTTTAAACCGCGCGTGATCATGGTGACGCCGTCCTATATGCTCTCGCTGCTCGATAGCTTCCACGCCGCCGGTATCGATCCTCGCACCAGCTCGCTTGAGATCGGGATATTTGGCGCCGAACCGTGGACCAACGCCATGCGCCGCGAGATTGAAACCGCCTTCGATATTGATGCGGTTGATATTTATGGTTTGTCGGAAATCATCGGTCCGGGCGTCGCCAATGAATGCGTCGAG
>JAJRRE010000055.1 GCA_024279745.1 Alphaproteobacteria bacterium | reverse complement strand
GCGCGTAGATAACATCGGTGAGATGCTGGGTAGGCCGGTTTTAAACGATAATGAATTAGTTTTGATACGGCGGGCACGAAGAATTCCGAATGACAAAAAGCCTGCGCCTGCACCTGCACCTGCACCTGCACCTGCACCTGCACCTGCACCTGCACCTGCACCTGCACCGTTAGAAGCGATTCATATTGCAATTGATACGCTCAAAATAACGGCTCGGCATTCAGCTAAGTGATCGATGTCACGGCGCAACCCAACCTCACATCACGCCAGAATAAAACGCCCCGTATTCTTGTATGGCCCGCCGCAAATCCAGCCGCGCCCTGCGCGCGCCTTCAAACTGAGATTGCGGCAGTGCCGGTTGGGTGCTTTAAGTCGACCTACCTGTTAGCCAACACAATCATCAGCGTGTATCGAGCTTTTTGGCTTTATCAATCTTGGCCTGCTTGATATCGGGCAATCCGGCTTTAAGTTTTTTGCGGATCTTGAGCGCGTTTGCTGGTTCGGGTTTCAAGGTCAGCGCCTGCTGCCACTGGAACTTCGCTTCAACCTTGCGCCCGGTGCGCCAAAACGCATCTCCCAGATGATCGTTCAAAATTGGATCTTCGGGCCGCAACTCGACAGCGCGCTCCAACAATTTGGCGGCCTTTTCATAATTCTTCAGCCGGTAATGGGCCCAGCCCAAACTATCCACGATATAGCCGTCGTCGGGCTTCAGCCGCACGGCCTTTTCGATCAATTTCATACCCTGCTTCAGATGAGAGTTTTGATCGACCCAGGAATAACCAAGATAGTTGAGCACTTGGGTTTGATTGGGATTGAGCTTAAGCGCCATTTGTAGATCGCGCTCGGCTTTCGGCCATTGCTTAATGCGCTCATAGCAGGTGCCGCGAAAATAAAAATATGACCAATGACGCCGGGTCGGCTTCTTGATCAGTTTGATCACTTTATCATAATAGACCACCGCTTCGCCGTAGCGTTTGCGCGCGCGCATGATATTTCCCAGCGCCGCCAGTGGATTGATATTGTCCGGCTCCCGCCGTGCCAGAGTTTCCAGCAATTCCTTGGCTTCGTCCACGCGGTCGAGTTGATTGAGGCTCATGGCCTTGCGCAGGGCAATAACCGGCTGCAACGGCGAGCCGTTTGGAATGCGGTCATAGGTTTCCAAGGCCAGTTGATATTTCTTGCGCGTTTCATAAGTGTTGGCCAAAGCCTCCAATGCGAATGGAAAGGAGGGGCGCATATAGAGCGCCAAATGCAGATAGACCGCGCCATCGGGAACCGCACCCACACCAATCAGCGCCTCGCCCAGACCATAGAACACTTCGGCCAAGCCTTCTTGCGGCGTGCGCACCAGCAAATCGATCTTGCGACCTGGGTTTAACTGCTCCAGTAATTTATTCACAATGCGATGATTAACACCGCCGCGAGTGCGCACATGGCGCTTGAGAACATTTTTGGCGCCCTCGAAATCACCTTCCTTGGCCAATTGCCGCGAATAGGCCAGGGCCACACGTAAGGCGCGCTTGTCGATCTTGAACACACGGGTAAAAGCTGCGTGCGCTGTTTTATTTAATCCCGCCTGCCCGGCGATCAGTCCGGTTTGATAGCTGACATGAAATTGCCCACCTTCAGCTTTTTTCAAAGCCGCCAGTAATTTGATCCCCTGTTCTGGCTCACCTCTGGCAAGCGCCACCCAGCTTCGCGCCAGTGTCCCGGTTAACTCTCCGATGGGGCTGAAACTTGCGGCTTTAAAATGTTTGTCGGCGGCGTCAAGATCGTTATTCTTGACATCGGTCAGCCCAAGCAACAAATGCGCGACCCGATGTTTTTTGCGAAACACAATCAGGCGGCGCGCCAACGGGACCGCCTGATCCCAATTACCCTCGCTGGTTTCCATCAAAAATGCCGGTTCCAACAGCCGCAGATTATTTGGATCAAGACGCAGCGCATATCGCAGATAAGCCGCCGCCGCCGCCGTATCAAATTTGCGCCGTGCCAGCCGCGCCGCCAGGTAACTGCCCAATAGCGACGAGCCTTGCGAGGGTCCGGCTCCTGCCGTGGCCGTGGCTGCTATATGCGGCGCGCTGATCAGATAGAAACCGCCTGCAGCCAGTGCGATTAAACCTGCGCTCCTGGCTTTGTGTGCAAATTTCAACATGCTTGCAAATCTTGAATTCCAGATAACATGATCCTTTGGATTTGGCTTGCTCATACCGTGTCTTTCAGTGTGCTGGAGAACCGAATAAAACATTGCGAGTCATCACAATAGACAACCTAGCAAACAATACAGGCAGTTGGCGAGCCTGAGCGATAGGTCTTTGGGCGCAATTTGAATGGCTTTGTTGCAGTTGGGAGACGTTCAGTTTGCCCAATATCATTGAAATCCTTAAATTTCCGGTGACAAGGTCACTATAATGCTACTGTTCAAGGCCCGACGATGGGCGTTTTTCCAGCCATTACCTGTGCAAAAAATTCACGATCAATGTTCCCGCCAGACAAAATTACGCCAATTTTTTGCCCCGCCATTCGGTCTTTTTCCTGTATCACAGCTGCCAACGCCGCCGCGCCCGCACCTTCTGCCGCATTATGCGTGTCCGAATATAGCATACACATTGCGGCGCTGATCTCCTCATCACTTACGCTCACAAGTCGTTCCGCCCCTGAATTTATGATTTCCATCGCCGGTGCTTGCGGGTCTCGGCAAGCCATGCCATCGGCAAAGGTGTAGGCGGTTTCGGTCGTGATCAGCTCCTTGGCCGCATAAGACAGCGCCACGGCCGGTGCATTTTTCGCGACCACACCGATAATCTTAGTTTTCAGCCCTAAAAGATCGCGCACGGTTATGAGCCCACAAATTCCTGACCCCATACCGATGGGTACATAAACCGCATCCAGATCAGCAACCGCGCGGAACAATTCCAACGCATAGGTCGCAACCCCTTTGACCAATTCCACATGGAACGACGGCACCATACGCAAACCACGCGCTTGTGCCAGCCGGGACGCCTCAGCCTTGGCTTCATCGAAATCCACGCCATGTTCAATCAGTTCGGCGCCAAAGGCCCGCATCGCCTCATTTTTTTCCGCACTGTTGCCGTGGGGG
>JAJRRE010000054.1 GCA_024279745.1 Alphaproteobacteria bacterium | reverse complement strand
CGGTTGGCACGCCCGCCTCTTGTTCTTTCAACATCGCTACAATCTGAGTATCCGATAACTTGGCTTTACGCATCCGTCGTCTCCTTCAATGGCGGGACGGACTCTACTATAAATTGGAGGAGTTTTCGGGTCTCAGGTCAATATATATATAAACCGAACCGCAAATTATCGACCAGATAAGGCCCCTGCCCCCGTTTTCAACGAAGACCCAATACGCCAAATTCATTGACGGAGCGTTGGAAAATGCATGCGCAATCAATCAGGCGGTGAGAACGTTTGGATACTTGGATCAGTATTTTCAAAAAAAATAATCTGTGAAATCTGAGGTTACAAAATCCCGCCTTAACCCGCATCAAACATCGGCTTCATGTAACCTATGCGTAACCTATTGGAAATCGCATGATGTCGGAATATGCTGCTAAGTAATTGAATTTTACTGGTGCCGCTTGGGTGACTTGAACACCCGACCCCGTCATTACGAATGACGTGCTCTACCAGCTGAGCTAAAGCGGCTTAGGATTGATTGGCAGACTCGCGGTTAATCGCAAACTGTTTTGTTGGAATTGGCGAGGCATGAATAGCTGTAGACGGTTCTGATTGCAAGTCCATGGCCGCGATCAGCGGCGCCGGACGCCGCCGTCGGGAAATGGCAAGTTGAAGGGCGTTGTTGAGCGTTAACCGACATGGGATTGGGCGCCGTATCCGATGACCACGCGGTCTGAAAAAGAACAAATGTCTGCATGCCGGCCCAATCGGTGATAATCAAGTCTGCCCGGACAGTGAAAAGTCTGTGGGCAGTTGATCATTTCCTTGCTTGACAACACTGGCAAAGGAGCAGTCCTTTCGCAGTTTGGCATGGCGTAGCAAGATCTTTGCTTCCATAGTATATTGCTAGTGAGCATCATCGCATTATCGAGTTACAAGCTGCGGAACGTGCAACGCCCTTGTTGACATGCTGCTGTATGACCAAGTCAACCGCAATACGCGGCCAGGCCAACCGCAATACGCGGCCAAGATAAGCCATTAGGCCGGTTTCTTGCAGAGAATTATCAAGAAATGATCAATCCTATGCGTGAGCGGATAGTATCAATTAGAGCACTAATCCGAGAAGGAAACTGTGAAAAACAGTAAACATATTGATTTGCAAACCTAACCTTTGCAAATACTGTTGATCACATTTGAAATGTAAAGCAGGACTTGAGCATAATTATCCGTTTAGGATCGAACCGTTGGGCGTTAGGGGATAATGGATTTGATATCCGATCTTGTTTGGACATTCGTGAGTATTGCAGCTTTATCGGCACTTTTGACATTTTTTGTGATCGATATCGCAGCCAGCCGCAATTGGACAGCCGAGCCAAATGAAAGAAGCAGTCACACCGGCTTGAAACCAATCGGTGGCGGCGGCGTTATTCTATTCTTGGTTGTAGTTGCGTGGTTGCTTCTATCGGAACCATTTGACCAAGTGGGGATAGCGGTTGTGATCGGTGTAATTGCTCTGGCAATCATATCGTGGATTGACGATCTGAAGACCGTAAATCCGATAGCTCGCCTGTTGCTGCAATTTTTGGCGGTTGGCATAGTGCTGACTAATTTACCACAGGAGCTGCGGATCCTGCCCGAGTTAGTCCCATTGGGGGTTGAGCGATTGCTGACCGGACTGTTATGGGTATGGTTCATCAACCTGTACAACTTTATGGATGGGATTGATGGGCTGGCGGCAAGTGAGACTATTACTATTTGCGTCGGTATTGTGTTGATAGGTGTGGGGGTCGGACTTTCTCCTCAATTGTCCAATCTGGCGTTGGTATTGGGCGGCGCGACCATGGGATTTATTCCGTGGAATTGGCATCGATCGCGGATCATGCTCGGAGATCTGGGCGCTATACCTATCGGATTTTTGCTGGGGTTTTTGCTGCTGAACTTGGTGTTTCATGGCTATTTAGCTGCGGCCATTATTCTCCCACTATATTTCGTTGTCGATGCCAGTTTCACTTTGGCGCGGCAAATTTTAGCCGGGAAGAAGTTTTGGCAGCCTCACAAGAATCATCTGTATCAAAGGGCGGCAATGGCGATCAATGCCCATGACCAAGTGGTTGTGCCAATCACAGCCGCTAATGTCATTTTCGTAGGGGCGGCATTCTGGTCGACTTATGAGTTGTTGTGGGCAAGTTTGCTGGCGCTGGTAACGCTGGCAATCTTGATAGGTTTTCTTGTTCGAATGGCTACGGTAGGTACAAGATGAAGCGGGTTTTAGTAACGGGAGCAAGCGGGTTCGTCGGGCCCGCACTTATCGATCAGCTCATTAAATCTGACGCCCTGGTGACCGGTACAAGCCGGCGCAGGCCAAGTCGTGCAACAGCTCCATCGAATAGACAATATTCACATGCGACGTTTGATATTCAACCTGGAGCGAATTGGGCGCCCCTTCTTTATGATCAAGATGTTGTTGTGCATCTTGCCGATGGATTTAATGCCTTTGAGAAGCTGCCGGTTTGTGCCCATGATGACAGGGCATCCAGACGGATGGATGCGACATTACATTTGGCGCGCAAAGCTATTGATGCTGGCGTGCAGAACTTTGTCTATCTGAGCACAATAAAGGCGATGTGCGGCGTGAGCGCAGATCAAGTGCTTGATGAAACAATAGAGCCATGTCCAACCAGCCTCTACGGTCGGTTGAAACTTGCAGCTGAGCGCGAAATTATGCAAATGGCGCGCGGCAGCAATACGCGCGTTATTGTGCTTCGATTCCCGGTGGTTTATGGCAATGGGGCAGACGGTAATTTCACCAGATTGTTGAAACTTGCCGATACGCCGTTTCCTTTCCCCTTTAAAGCGCTGCAATCGCGCCGCAGTTTGATCGGGTTGGACAGTCTGGCAACCGCTATTTCTACCGCTGCTCTCAATCACGGCGCTGCATCGGGCACCTATCTCATTCATGATGATGCTATTTCAGTATCGCAAATGATCATGCAATTGCGCAAAGGGCTCAACAGGCCCGCCAGATTATATACGGTGCGCGATACCTGGTGGCCGATGGTGGAAGCCTTGCCGAAAATTGGTGATCTTCTCCGCCGGCTTACGAAGCCTTTGGAGCTTAGCGATGACCGGTTTCGTCAGAGTTTTTCCTGGTCTTCGCCAATTGTTCTGGATCATGAATTGCAACGGATCGCTCAGAATTATCGCAGCCAATTGACTGCGGCTTGACATTTATCTTTGAAATCGGGTGCGGCGCTCAGCTGATACCAGTCCAGAATCGAGCAGCTCACCGCGCTTGCCCGAGTAATCCGCTGTGGCCCACGAACTGCTGACCTGAGACCCGAAAACTCCTCCAATTTATAGTAGAGTCCGTCCCGCCATTGAAGGAGACGACGGATGCGTAAAGCCAAGTTATCGGACAGCCAGATTGTAGCGATGTTGAAAGAACATGAGGCG
>JAJRRE010000053.1 GCA_024279745.1 Alphaproteobacteria bacterium | reverse complement strand
TTTCGCGATAACGTCCGCTCCGGTGTCAAAAACAGGTTCTTGGCCAATTGCTGCGTCAGGGTCGAGCCCCCTTGCACATAGCGGCCCGCGCGCATATTGGCAAAACTCGCCCGGATGAGGCCAAGCGGATCGACACCCCAATGCTTAAAGAAGCGGCGATCTTCTGTAGCAACAACGGCGTTTATGACATGGCGCGGTAACAGATTGAGCGGAATGAAATCATTTGATTTGCCGCGTGTCGCCAGGACCGATCCATCGGCGGCTAGAATGCGCACCAAAGGCGCATGGTCTTTGCTGCGCAATGCGGCAGGGTCAGGAAAGGTCAATGTGTAATGGATTAGTGCGGCGCCTATCCCCATTGCAGCAATAATCACCGCGTAAACCGGTAATAGGAATACCGAGCGCAAGGCCGAGCCAGACGCAGCTTTCTTGCCCGCGCCCTGGCCGCCAGAGCCATCGCGTTTGTGCTTACTCACGAAATTATGTACCAATTTCCCAGGGCGCGACAGCTCAACCGAATACCGGCCACATGGCGCACCACTCCCATTACTTCACCATAAGAGTATATCTTGGTTATGGTTAAGGGCCGGTGAAGGGGCGCCTTGAAGGCGTGCCTTTGAGCGCACCAAGCGATGCAAGTGCTTCGCCGGGCCCTGGGCCCGCCCCGTCGGAGCGCCCGCGGCGCGTGAGACAGAAAATGGTGCGGTGAATGGCTGTGGTTTTGGGGCGGAGTTTGGACGGCCGACACTTTGCGAATGGCGTTAGACCGTCAGTGGCCGCCAGCGGCGATCAATCCTGCGGCGGTGTGCCGAACAGCCAATACATAAAGCCAAGGAGAAGCGAGACCATGAAGCGGCTGAATAATACAAAGCCCATGTAAACAACCTGGCGGTCATCAACGAGCGCTCGCAGCATAATTTCATATTTGGCGGACATGCCCTGGTTGAAGATCCATTCACGCAGCGACCCGGCATATTTAAACAGGCTCAATGTAAATTCGGGCAGGTAGTACCAGCAAACCGCAAGGGCCAGTGCGCCTAGAATAAGTGAAAAGAACACATTTCCCAAGGACAGGAAATATCTGGCTGAGAATACTGACACTGGATAGATCCCCCGAAAACTCAAGTTAAACGGTACTTTAAGGCACTTTGGTATGAAAAGAATAGTGTTTAAACAGCTATACTTATTCTCTGTTGCGTGAACCCTAGCATAAGTCAATGTGACTTTCCGGCATTACTGCTGCGAAGGATAATACTGTTGCAATAAGATTAACAAAGCCGGCGTTAAGTCCTGCGTTCGCAAAATGGTGTTGTGCCACCAATTAAGCAGCTTGACGTTTAAATGGTTGAATAACGCCCCCCCCCCCCAACTCCAGCTCTTTCACGTTACTTAGTGTTACATATTCTTCTGGTCCTGCGCATGTCACACATCCAGATTGGTCACGTTAAGCGCGTTTTCCTGGATGAATTCGCGGCGCGGCTCAACCACATCCCCCATCAATTTGGAGAAGATTTCGTCGGCTTCACCCAGATCACCAACTTTGACCTGCAACATCGTGCGGGTGTCCTTGTCGAGTGTCGTTTCCCAAAGTTGCTCTGGGTTCATCTCGCCTAAGCCTTTATAACGCTGCATTTGCGAGATGCCTTTGCGTCCGGCGGCAAAGACCGCATCAAGCAGTGACGTCGGGCCGGTGATGATTGTCGCCGTGTCTTTATATTTCAGTTGCGACGGCGCACCGTAGATTTCACCAAGATAATCGGCATATTCATTCAGCTTGCGCGCATCAGCTGACGTCAGGAATGGCTGGTCAAAGCGGTGCACTTCTTTCACGCCCCGAACCATGCGCGATAGAATAAATCCGCCGTCTTCTGTCCGCTCAAACTCCCAGGTCCGCTCGGTCTCGTCGGCAATCTCGTTGAGTAACTCGCAGACTTTCACGCCAACCACTTCGGCCTTGTCCGCATCGTCGGTGATCTGCGGCCCGAACATACCGGCAATGGCGGCTTGCTCGACAATGGCGCGATCATAGCGCGAATGCATTCCGTCCATGGCTCGCAAGGAAGCACGGGCGCGCTCGACAATGTCCCGCAGATCGGCGCCAGTGCGCACTTCGCCGCCGGTCAAACCAAGCGTGGTTTCATGCAGGCCGGCGTCGATAAGATAATTATCCAGCGCGTCCTGGTCTTTTAGATAAGTTTCCGATTTGCCCTTAACGACTTTATACAGCGGCGGCTGGGCAATATACAGATGGCCCTTTTCGACCAGCTCCGGCATCTGCCGATAAAAGAATGTGAGCAATAAGGTGCGGATATGAGCGCCGTCAACATCAGCGTCGGTCATGATGATGATTTTGTGATAGCGCAGTTTTTCCAGATTGAAATCTTCACGGCCGATCCCCGTTCCGAGCGCCGTGATCAGCGTGCCGATTTCCTGCGAGGAAAGCATGCGGTCAAACCGCGCCCGCTCAACATTGAGGATTTTGCCGCGAATGGGCAGGACGGCTTGAATTTCGCGGTTGCGCGCTTGCTTGGCAGAACCGCCGGCGCTGTCCCCTTCGACAATGAACATTTCGGTATTCGCCGGGTTCCGGTCTTTGCATTCAGCCAATTTTCCCGGCAAATTATTCATGTCGAGCGCACCCTTGCGGCGGGTCAGCTCGCGCGCCTTGCGGGCAGCTTCACGCGCTGTGGCCGCTTCCACAACTTTTCCTACAATAGTCTTGGCCTCTTTGGGATGTTCTTCAAACCATTGCGAGAGCTGATCGCCTATGATGCTTTCCACCAGGGGACGCACTTCGGAAGAGACCAATTTGTCTTTGGTTTGCGAGGAGAATTTCGGGTCGGGAATTTTCACCGACAAAACGCAAGTCAGCCCTTCTCGTGCATCATCGCCCGACAGCGAGACTTTTTCTCTCTTGGCAATGCCGGAGCTTTCCGCATAGCGGTTAATGATGCGGGTCAGCGAACCACGAAAGCCCGCCAGATGGGTGCCGCCGTCGCGTTGGGGAATGTTATTGGTGAAGCACAGGACATTCTCGTGATAGCTGTCGTTCCACCATAAAGCCGCTTCGACCGATGAGCCGTCCTTTTCGCCGCTTAGCATAATCGGTTCGGACAATAGTCCATGTTTTGAGCGATCCAAAAAGCGCACGAATTCGCCCA
>JAJRRE010000052.1 GCA_024279745.1 Alphaproteobacteria bacterium | reverse complement strand
GGCCGCATTCGTCCCTCGCCAACAAAACACCTGAGGAGTTTAGAGACCATGCCATAAGCCTTGCCATCACGACCACGAACAGACAATATCAACCCCAGGGACTCTCGTTATAACTGGAGGGAAGTTGGGTCTCAGGTCAGTAACAAAACGCAGATCATGGTTTGCATTGACGCCGATATTGTTCTCATTCCGATGAAACCGGCACCAGACGATGTCGACGAGGCAGTAGCGATGTTTGAACTGGTGCACGAGCTTAATGAAACGCCGGAGCGGCAAGGCAAGGAAATCAAGGCGGCCATGATCCTGACCATGGTGAAGGCAGGCACGGTGATCGCGCGCAAGGTTGCCCAGGACTTCCGCAAGGCGGGACTCCCGCTGTTATCTCTGCAGATCAAGGAGCGCGTGGCTTATCCGGAAGCCGCGATCCAGGGACTGGCGCCCAGCATTACCGATCCGGACGGCGCTGCTGCACTTGAGATTCACCGGCTGGCAAAAGAACTCGAACAATTGGGAGAAATGAAACATGTCAAAGCAGCTTGACAGTATTTTGAAACTGGCGCCCCGGGCGACAGTGGAGCATGACAAGTCACCCGCTGTAAAGGCGAAGGCATCGGCGAAAAAGAAATCCGAAAATGAACGCGCCATGCCAGCGCCAAAGCATAAAGAGCGGGATGTATCACTTGGTGCCGATGTACCGGAAAGTGTCAAACGTGCGGTCTCAATAATGGCAGCCACCGAAGGCGTGACCAACCGAACCATAATCCTGCGCGCGCTCCAGTCTATCGGAATTGCTGTCCCGAATGATGAGTTGCGCGACCGCCGCAAGTAAACACCATTGAGGAAAAATACCAGACGCTATCTGACAGTCCCTATTGGAAAACCTGGGGGGCTGCCGGATCAGGTCTAAACTTGTGCACATGACACATGCTTTTCCATTGACCAGGCGCGTTAGTTTTTCACGGGCAGCATTGCTTTCACGTCTTTAAGCAGTCGGTACAATGTCATTGCGTCTTCGTCAAACGGCTCAAATCCCAAATGCAGATAGAATGATTTGGCTGCATCATCTTTGGCGTGAACGACCAATGCTCTGACGCCAGCAATATCAGCGGCCTGAAGTGTACGCCGCAAGCCATCGAGAACCAAACCGGCACCAAAGCCATGGCCCTGCCATTCATTATCTATTGCCAAACGTGCCAGGATCACAACCGGCACCGGGTGGCGCGGTAGCCCCTTGGCAAGGCGCGTCGGCGCTTCTGAATAAAGCACATTACCAACTGCCAGAGAGTAATAGCCGGCAACAGCGGACCCAACGAGCGCTAGGTAAGTTTGCGAGCTGCCGGACTTCTGGTTTGTCAGGGCGAAGTTTTTCAAAAAGCGATTCAGTGGATCGCTGCTACAATCAAAGCCAGACAAATCATGTCCGGTATTGAGTTTCTCAATTTGCGGCTGGATGGAAATATCGGCGCTCAATCGAACACACTCGGCTCTTTAAGAAGGCGTTCCATGCGTGGATGACGACGTGGCGGCTCGTCCAGCGCGGCCATAAAGGCCGTCCATTGTTCGACATTGAGGCCGATAACATTATTTTCTTTGAGAACATCCTGTGCGGCGCCAAGGGCGCTATCGAGCACAAACTCGCTCAAGCTCTTGTGCCGGGCTTCGGCAGCCTCTTGCAGCAAGCGCTTTGCATCCGCCGAGAGACGGATATCGAGTTTTTCGTTTCTGGTCGTTCTTGTACTCATGGCTTTATCCTCTCACACATATGGTGCATCGCGCAAGCATGTAATGACATCGTCATGACAATATTCAAAATAATTCAGGAAACATGGCCGTTCAACTGCGTGATAAGGTGGTCAAGCTTGCCGCCGGTGGCTGTGCCACTTTTGATGAAAATCGATACTTTGCTCTGAAAACTGGTTCCCAAAAGCGGTGTTTTATGAAAATCAGCAAAAATCACAGAGCTGGTTGAGGCGGAATTTGGTGCTCATGGCTCACGATCTATTTGTCGGCCTTTGGATCGCACTCGGCATTGTAGGCTTCGGCCTCGGCAGGCGGATCAGTTCTAGCGATGGCATCAACTATGTCGACTGGCAGCTCACCCGTTCGATAAACTTGGCGATCACGGTGCTTCAATGGCACATGTTCATTAGCTGTCTCACACTTCCCGCTCATTGCTTCTTCAATAAGATCGCCAACATCCTGGTTTAGTTGATGAGCCGGGCTTTGGGATACATGGGCATAGCGAGCAGTTGTTTGAGCCTGTGTATGTCCCAATAGCGCACCAATCATCGGCAGGGACGCTCCAGTGTTAACACCGACACTGGCGAAGGAATGCCGCAAATCATGCAAACGCACATCCTCAAGCCCAGCAAGACTTCGAATGACGCCCCACGGTTTTCGAATATTGACCAAGTGCTGTCCATGCCTGTGCCCCACGATAACAAACGGATTGGCAGCTAAGCGCGGCAGGGAATGCAAGATCACTAGCGCCTGGGGAAAGAAGCGCCGCGCAATGGAGCGGTAGCTTTCCGACAGGTCCATGCATATCACTCTAACCCTTTGTTTGCTGGGCAAATGGGTCAGATAGTCAGCCAGATCGGCGCCAGAGCGACCAGCGGCAACATCGAAAACGCGGCGCTTTTTCAGATCGCAAAAGGTGGTGGCAAAACGCTGCCGACGCGAGAAGAAATGCTCGTCAATGCCCAGAATGGACGGCAGTTGCATCGAGCGAAGTTTGCGGTTTTCCAAGTCATACATGTGATCATAATAGCGGGCGATGGTGGCGTCGGATTTATGGAAATTTGCCGCAAGGCTTTTTCGTGAAATGCCCTGACTGTGCTGGCGATAGACCTGTTTTTTCAAGGCTTCAGTACTGCGCTGCCACGGCTGAATGCGCTCAAGGCGCTGCCGGAAATATCTGCCGCAGGACCGGCAGTGATATTTACAGATAAAAAAGCGCAGCAATACCCGGCGAAGTCCCACACTCTCATGCCAGACCTGGCGCGCGATCTTGTCCTTCTTGCGCAAATCTTCTCCAAAGCAATGCGGGCAGCTGACTTTTGCGTGGCACGACAGATCATGGATGAGCGGGTTGAAACCGCTGGTCTTGGTGATTGTAAAGCCATGTAAATTCAGCGTAAGATCGAAAGAAGGCATCCTCATTTCTCCTATAATTTGAAAGTCTGCAAACCAACAAATTATAAACAAACCAAATGAGGATGCCCCCTTTTATGATGAAGAGCCGGTCGGAGAGGGGAAGGCGGGCCATCCCCTTGCTGGGTCCTGAGCCTCTAACCCTTAATGCGACCAGCGCTGGCAGCCCGCCAATTGCTGAGGCGGGCGAACGTGATTATAATCGATCTTCCATCGGGCAGGTGCTTGCCGAGCGGCGCTGAGACTGTCGAATATTTCTTCGTTCAGCAGCTCATCGCACCGCCGCCCGTTGAATGATTCGATGAAGGCATTTTGTTGCGGTTTTCCCGGGGCGATATAGTCGCCAGGCGCCGCGGGTTTTGTTCTGCCATTTGAGGATCGCCTGGCTCGTAAACTCGGTTCCATTATCGCTGACGATCGTTCGTGGTTTGCCGTGCCCGTGCGATCAAGGCATCAAGTTCACGCGCCACCCTTACGCCCGACAGCGACGTGTCCGCCACCAGTGCCAGACATTCGCGGCTAAAGTCATCGATGACGCCGAGAATGCGGAACCGGCGGCCAGCACCGAACACGTCAGACACAAAGTCCAGGCTCCAGCGTTGTCCCGGCCCGTCTGGCAGTGGCATCGGTGTTCGCGTGCCCTGCGCCCGCTTGCGGCCCTTTCGGTTGGCAATTTCGCCAGCTCGCGCATGCGTGCACGAATGTCCGGATTGTCGGGGATACGCACCCGACGCACCATCTTAGGGTCGACACCAATGAGCCGGCAGGACCTGCGTTGCAAAATATCATACTTCGCCATTGCCGCAAGGGCCGCCGCGCGCCTCTCTAACGGTGCCGTCAGTTCTTTCCCAGAAGGTCTTTGAGCACTACGGTGTCGAGCATAGCGTCAGCTAACAGGCGCTTCAGGCGGGAAATTTTCGTCTCCAGCGTCTTCAGCTTGCGCGCGTCCGACACGTCCATGCCTCCGAACCTGGCTTTGTATTTATAGAATGTACCCTGGCTGACGCCATGCCTGCGGCAGACCTCGGCAGTGGCCATCCCCCGCTCCTGCTCCGCCAGAATGGCAATGATCTGTTCTCCGCTAAACCGCGATTTCCTCATATCCGTCTCCTGATGTTGACGGACTCTCCTTTCAAGCGAGGGACCATTCGGGGCGCAGGTCAGTTTACGAGATCGCTCCTCACGCCCCCATCGAATGCCAAGCCAAACTGCATCTGCCACTTGCGATCATGTCGAAAGTTTACGCCGCGAGCGCTTCACGTCATGCTGAAAGCGTGCATTGCACGAAGGATCAGATCTCCGCCGAAACAGATTTATCACGCGCAACCGTCAGCCGTATCCTCAAACGTCGTGGCCTTTCCCTGCTTGCC
>JAJRRE010000051.1 GCA_024279745.1 Alphaproteobacteria bacterium | reverse complement strand
CGGTTGGCACGCCCGCCTCTTGTTCTTTCAACATCGCTACAATCTGAGTATCCGATAACTTGGCTTTACGCATCCGTCGTCTCCTTCAATGGCGGGACGGACTCTACTATAAATTGGAGGAGTTTTCGGGTCTCAGGTCAAAGAGCGTGCGCCTGAATGCGTAAATGCATTGACTGGTGAGGTTATTGGTCAACCACAACCAGTACCAGCAAAAGAACAACCTGTTCACGATGAAATCTAATCAGTGACGACCGCCGCCGAAATGCCGAACGATACGACAGAACCATTCAAACAATTGTCTTGTCTTTCGGCACAGGCTCGCATCGCCATACTTCGATATGGTTTGAACAAAGCCTATCAAGCTGGCGGACTAACCGACGCTGGCGAATTTAATCCAGCTAACGCCACTGCGGCACTCAAGCAAGGGCAATTACAGCTTTCCGGTACTGTTGAACAGATCGAAGCGCAGGCATTTATCCTGCAACGGCTTGCAGTATTCGTTGAAAAACTTATGGCACTACCCGAACCGGATTTGAACGATCCGGCAACGCCGCCGGTTGTCATTCATGAAGAAGCCAAACGCAAACCACCTACTCCGCAGCCTCGATAGATCAGAGAGATAGATCCACCGGAAACGGTGACCAAAGGTAAGTTCTGGACGAGATAAAAATCTTGTGTCACGATTCTGGTATGACAAAATCTATACCGCCCGAATTACAAGCTCTTTTTGATGCATTTGCAGGCCATGATCAATTTGATGGACCTGAAGATCCAATAAAAACAATCCATACAAAGCTTTTAGATCCTGAAACCCAGGAAGCAGTGCGCAATGCTCAGCTAATCCGTCAGCTTGAAGTAGCTGATGCTGAAGGTGGTGAACATTCTATGGAAGAAGTTTTTGGTGAAATCCGTGCGGAATTAGATGATCTAAAACCGACTACTTAAAATGCCGAAAATCATATTTCGATCTCGTGCCAAACGTAACCTGAAATCGATTGCGCTCTATATAGCTCGTGACAATTGGAGCCGAGCCCATTCGTTTGTTACCGAACTAGAGGATGTTTGTTACAGTCTAGCCGATTTACTCAATCGAGGGGCTGCTATGCCGACCAATAATTCAGACGTCCGCCGTCTTGTGTATGGCAACTATCTGATCTTCTACCGCTACCATGAAGCCCAAGACACGGTTTTCATCATACGGATTGATGAAAGCAGTCAGGATTTCTCACGGATTAGATTTGAAGACTAATTCGATATCTTACCCCCACCAACCCGCTTTATTTTGCGTTGCCGTGTCATCTATGCGTTAGCTATGGGATTTTAAAGATTTTTGGATAATCACCTAACCCGTTGATTTCCTTGGTGGGCGATGGGGGACTCGAACCCACGACCCGCTGATTAAGAGTCAGCTGCTCTACCACCTGAGCTAATCGCCCATACCTTGGAAAGAAGCATCGGCATGTGCCATGTTTTTGGCGATTGGTCAAGGTTATACATGATTACCCGGACAGCTCCGTGATGCTACGTTAAATTGTCGAGCTATATCGCAAATCATGAAGAAACTGACGAAGGTTTCTTTTCTTTCAGACGTTTTACTTTTCTGTAGAAGTTTTACTTCGAAAATGACAGCAGCGGAACTATGCGGGTAATCAGGAGCCCATACGCGGGATTTTGCCAGCCCTTTAGCCTTTTCTTATCGCCCCCTCAGCCAATAGCGTTGCTCTGGCGCGGTTGATGGTTCCACCGTCAGGCCTGGCGCAGGATCTCCCTATTAGCCAAATTGTGGCTTGTTAGGTCAGCATTCCTGACCTACAACTATGGCTTGGGCCGTGATGAACAAGGCCCCCATAAAATGATCCGGGAGGATGGAATGAGAAATTTATTTGTAGGGGCGGTAGCTGTTGCCGCCATTTTGGCTGTGAGCGTGCCGGTGCAGGCTGAAACAACCATGCGTGTGACATTGCAGTTGCCGTTGAAGCATTCGCTTGGGCAAAACTGGCTTGCATTCAAGAAGATTGTCGAGGCTGAATCAGGCGGTGAGCTTAAAGTGCAGATCTTTCCATCGGCGCAGCTTTATAAGGACAAACAAGTGCCGCAGGCAGTAGGCTCCGGAGCGGTTGAGGCTGGCTCGGCGTTTTTGGGCCGCTTCGCCGGGACCGTTCCCGCTGTCGATGTGGTCAATCTACCGTTCATTTTTAAAGACGAAGCAGCATTGCGGGCGGCGTCCGCGACGGGCTCCGATATGCGCAATATTCTTGACGCAGCTGTCTTAAAGGAAACCGGCGCGCGCGTCTTGTGGTGGCAGGCGTTCGGGCGCAATATTTATCTTTCTAAAGGCAGCGCCATTCGTACGCCCGCTGATCTTAAGGGAAAGAAAGTGCGCACCTATGGCAAAGTACTGGGGTGGACCGTTACCGCGCTTGGCGGCGCACCAACGTTAATGTCCGGCTCTAAACAGTTTCTGGCTTATCAGCAGGGCGCGGTTGATGTTGGTATGACGGGGGCAACAGCGGTCAAGAGCCGCAAGTTGTTTGAGGTCATGGATCACATGACGTTGAGCTTTGACAGCGCCATCGAATTTGTCACCATCATCAATGACAAATTCTTCAACTCTTTATCGCCAAAGCATCAAGCCATTATTTTGAAAGCTGGCAAGATTGTTGAAAAGCAATTGCGCGATTCTATTTATGCCAAGGAAGCTGCGGTCGTGAAAGAAATGCGCGGCAAGATGACGGTTGTCGATTTGACCGAGGGCGAACGGGCCAAATGGCGCGCCGCTACCAAGGGCGTTGTCGACCGGTTCCGCAAGGAGCGCGGCGCCATTGCTGCGCAAGTGCTCAAGGCCATCGGTAAATAATACTCGATTGTACGCCTTGAACAGGGCCAATTATGCGCCCCCGGTATGACGTTGGATTTGTCATATGGGGGGCGTTCGGCAGGTTTTTGCGACGGTGAATGGGGGATAATCATGCTGATGCTGGTTCGATTGATTGATGCGATATCCGAATTCACCGGACGGTTGGCAGCCTGGATGTTCTTTGCGATCGGCCTGTTCGTGACTTATGAAGTTGTGATGCGGCATTTCTTTATCGCGCCAACCATCTGGGTCGATGAGGTCAGCCGGATCATGCAGGTCTGGGCAGCTTATTTGGCCGGCGCCTTTGCGCTCAAGCGGCGCGACATGATTACCATAGATGTGGCATTCACTGACCCGGCAAGTCTGGCACGCAAGTTGGTGGAAAGTTTCGCCCTCCTGGTAATGTTATTGTTTGCCGGGGTCGCGACCTATTATGGCTTCGCACTTTGGCTCAAATCGACTTTGGCCGGGCACACAACGGACAGCTTCTTGGCACCGCCAAAATGGTTGACCCATGCTTCTGTTTGGGTTGGCTTTGGGCTGTTATGTTTGCAAGGTCTGGCTGAGCTTTACAAAATCTGGACAACTGGAATTCCTATTGGCGGCGCAGATCCACTGGGAGGGGCGCATTGACATGGAATCTGTTTTGATTTTGTCGGCATTGCTGGCGCTGCTCATCGTGCGCACGCCGGTGGCCTTCGCGCTGGGCGGCTTAGGTGTCATATTGCTGGCGCTGAAGGGGTTGCCCTTGGTGGCGGTGCCGCAGCGGCTCTACGGGACTATGGATAGTTTTGAGCTACTGGCCGTGCCGATGTTCCTGCTGATGTCGAACATCTTGCTGAAGGGCGGGGTTGGGCGCGATCTGTTTGCCGCCGTGCAAAGCTGGGTTGGCCATTGGCCCGGCGGTTTGGGCGTGGCGACCATCATGAGCTGCACGCTGTTCTCGGCAATTTCCGGCTCGTCCGTGGCGACGGCAGCAACGATCGGCACTGTCGCCATTCCAGAGATGGAAAAGCGCGGCTATGATCGCTCTTTCACGCTTGGTATATTGGCGGCGGGCGGCACGCTCGGCATTCTCATTCCGCCGTCGATACCGCTCATCCTCTACGGCATCATCACCGAAGAATCTATTCCCTCGCTTTTCAAAGCGGGCATCGGACCGGGCCTGTTTTTGGCGACTGTCTTTATCATCTACGGTATTCTTTATGCCAAATTCGGCGGTGGTTATACGCCGATTGCCAAGGCGAGTTGGGGCGAGCGGGGGCGAGCCAGTGTTCTTGCCCTGCCGACCTTGTTCCTGGCGGTTGCAATTGTCGGGTCGATCTATGCCGGAATAGCCACGCCGTCGGAAGCCGCTGGAGTTGGCTTTGTCCTGGCTTTGGTGATGACTTTTGCCATGGGCCGCATGAGCTTTGATAAATTGCGCCAGGCGGTTCATGCCTCAATGTCGACAACGGTGATGATCTTCATG
>JAJRRE010000050.1 GCA_024279745.1 Alphaproteobacteria bacterium | reverse complement strand
TACCGCTAATGCTTTGTCCAAAGCTGAACGAGGCTCGCGTTGTTCCTCGCCGATTTTTCTAGTTTTTTTCATTTACACCGTTCTCAAAAGTAGCGCCGGTTCTTTGCCCTGAAAGCCCCCACATTCGCCAAGGCGCGCCTTTTGCAACTTTTGAATAGTTTTTGATTTAATAATTCCAGCCAGCCCCCCGCAATCTCATGCCAACAAAGTTCTAAAAAATGACAGGACCATTCTTATGCCCCATACTGTCAAAGAGCAAAAGCTTGATACAGATCAGTCGTGTTTGTTGATGTTTATGAGACGCTGCATCCCAGTTTTGGTGAATTTCAACGATGACCGAAACTGCTATGCCCACATACATGGCCAATCGGAGCAGCAAAGTTGCCAACCATGCAGATAATGGGCGGGCGCAAGGCAGTATGGCCTGGGCGGTGTGGTGGTGGCTCGGGCGCACCGGGGGCGCGGCGAAGTCCGGTGTTTTGAAAGAACGATTGGCGTAACTTTCTATCTTTGCTGGCAAGCTGGCGGCAAGTCTGCAAGACTGAGTATAAGGCCAATCTTGCTAGGGCCGGTTGAATTAGAGAATTGCCAACAAATGGCCCCCAGGAGAGACCAGACATGCCATCCAGAATTGCCGACATTAAAGCCGCCCATCCCGATAATCTCATGGCGCGCCATTTCAACAACGATTATTTTCAAAGCCTTGATCCGGCCAAACAAAAAAGACTGCTGAAGGTCTTTGCGTCGGGGCTGGAAAATCCCGACAGTCAGATGGGCGCTTATGCCATGAACCCGGACGACTATGATTTGTTTGCGGTTCAGCTCGATCCGATGATCCGCGACTTCCACGCCATTGCGGCCGGGACCCCAATTGCGCAGAAACATGACTGGAACACGAGCGCGTTAGCCTGTGATCTCAGCGCTATTGATCCCCGGTTGAGCGATGTTTCGATGCGTGTGCGCGTCGGGCGCAATCTGTCGACGTTTCCGCTGCCGGGTGCCATGGATAAAAACCAGCGCATTGCGCTTGAGAATATTGTCGTGATGGCGTTTAAAACCTTGTTGGACGATGCAGAATTTGGCGGCAGATATTTATCGATCACACCCGGTTCCCCTCATGAAATTGACGCGGCGGAATATGATCAGCGGGTGAGCGCGCACCAGATGTTCAAGGATATGAGCGGCGACCGCTATCTCAATGTGGCCGGGATCAGCGGCGACTGGCCCTATGGGCGCGGCATGTATGTGTCGCAGCGCGAGGACTTTCTGGTCTGGGTTGGCGAGGAAGATCATTTGCGCATTATGGCGATGCAGCGCGGCGGAAATCTCAATGCGCTATTTGCGCGGCTGCATGGCGGGTTGCAACGATTGCAAGGCGTTCTGCCGCCTTTCGCGACCTCGCCGGTTTATGGCAATGTCACCTCCTGCCCAACTAATCTGGGCGCTGGAATGCGCGCCAGCCTGCATATGAAACTGCCGCAGCTGACGTCTGGCGGGCAGAATTTGGATGGCCTGAAAAGCGAAGCCAAAGCGCTGGGCCTGGCAGTGCGCGGGGCTGGCGGCGAGCATTCTGCGGCAGGTGCAGATGGTCTCGTTGATATTTCGCCAAGCGCGCGCCTGGGCGTTACGGAAATGGAAATCATGCGCCGGCTTTATGATGGCGCCGCGAAATTGTGGGAGAAGGAAGTGGCTGCTGGAGGGGGAGAGCATGACGATGCTTAAAACGGGCAGGGGACTTTGAAGGTCACGGGCGCGCCATCGGCCGGGCGGCGCACAGTGAGAGTATGCGCGTGCAATTGCAGGCGGGGGGCGGCGATGAGCGCGTCGTCGGGAGCGTAGAACCGATCGCCCAATATGGGATGACCAAGCTCTAACAAGTGAACGCGCAATTGATGCGAGCGGCCGGTGAGCGGTGTCAGTTCCAGCCGTGTCACCGGCGGGCCGGGCATGGCGGAAACGACAGCATCATTGCAAGGGGCGAGCGCGCCTTCTCGCTCTAAAACGCGCCAATCGGTTTGTGAGGGTTTGCCGCGCTCAAAGTCTACCATCTGCATCGGCCGGTTCGGCCAGTCGCAAATCAGCGGCAGATCAATCCGCCCGCTGTCACCGGCAACATGACCCCAGACCCGCGCGATATACGTTTTAGCCGTATGGCGGCGTTCAAATTGCATACTCAGATGACGGTGCGCCTGTTTGTTCAGTGCCAGCACGATCACACCCGAGGTTGCGTTGTCGAGCCGGTGCACTATTCGCGCGCCGGGATAGCGCTCCTGTGCCCGCGCCTCCAGACAGTCCCGGTGGGTGTCGGCCTTGCCCGGCACACTGAGCAGGCCGCTGGGCTTATTCAGCACCAGCAGATCGTCGTCGCAATGCACCACGTCCAGAAAAGGCGTCAATGGCGGCGCATAGATAAAGGCGCGGGCGGGGTGGCCTAGTGTGTGTGTGTTCATTACCTGCTCACTAGCCTACTGAAATCAAAATGAAAAGCTGCTAACGTCACCGATGGGGGAGGTCCTGGAGGACTTCATCAGCGTCGTACAACCAGCAATGTGGGGACAAAATGGTTAGAGTTACGCAGGTTTACTGGCGAAATATCGTGTGCTGTCTGGCTGTGCTGGCACAGTTCTCGGGATTGGCGCTGGTAATGGTAATCGGGCTGGACCAAACCAAGGCGCAGGCGCAAATATCTTCGCAGCAACCGGCCAGGCAGCCGAGCAAAAAGCCGGTTAGCATTTCCATCTTTGTCAGCTCCGATGCCAATGGTTGTTATGAGCCGGGGCTGGTGCGCGCCATCAAACAGTTCACCCGGGCCGAAGCCGAAAGGATCAACGCGGCTGGCGGCATCGCCGGGCACCCGCTTGATCTGCGCATTGCCGATGATTTTTCGAACAGCGCCAAGACGGTCGCCAATGTATCGCGCGCTTTGAGTAATGAGCGCCTGCTGGCCATGATCGGCGTGTCCAGCTCAACCCGCGGTAAGGCGTTGTTCGACGCCATCGGCCAGCAGATCGGCGCTTCAAACGTGCCGTTTATTACCGAGATCTCGCTGAACCGGCTGTTTGCGCCCTATGGCAATGTGTTCACGCTGGCAAGCTCAGTCGATAATCAACTGGATGTGCTGGCGACATTCATTGGCCAAAAAGGCTTCAAGCGCCCGGCCTTTGTTGGTCTCAAGGAACATCTTTATGTCAAGGCGCTGGGCGATGGCATGAAGGCGCGGCTCAGCCGCGCTGGCTTGGGCGTGGGGGAGGAAGTCGGTGAGGCTGGGGCCAGTAAGGCTGAGCCTGTCGTGGCAAATGTTGACGCCAACGCACGCAGCGATACACCCACTGCTGCTTCGATTGTTGGCACCGGCGAAAACGCCACCGGGAGCAGCGGCGACAGCAACGGTCTCGTGGCGGACATTCGTGTTAAAATCGACGCTTATGTGTTAAAGCAGGCGCAGGGCGAGCAGATCGCGGCGGAGCTTAAAGCCGCGCAGCCCGATGTGCTACTGCTCGGCATTGGCAGCGGTGCCGGTGGGCAATTGTTGAAATATCTGGCAAACGCCGACCTGAAAATTCCGGTCTTTATTGTTTATGGCCGCATCTCGCGTATGTTGCGCCGCGCCGGCACGATTGATCCCAACTGGCCGTTTTTTCAGTTCGCCTGGGACGGCGTTCCCAATGCCTATAATGAGCGTTTGCGCCAGCGCATCTGGCGCGCGGGCACCGCCAACTGGCTCTTTGACGATACACCCGTTGCGCCCGGATCTGAAAACTGGCGCAAACAGGGCTGCGAAATTACCAAAAAAACGCCCCTGGCTATTTTGGATGATCGCAACCGGCGCGCTATTGGCCGCGGCGCGCAATATCGCGACATGCTGGCGCTGATCGCCGAGGCCGCCAAAAACGCGCCCGGCAAGGCAAACCTGGCACAATTACGCGCCCATATCGTCGCCCGCATCTCTCGTTATTCCATGGGGCGCCAGGTGTCGCGTGGCTGGTGGCGTGACTGGTCGTTTACGCGTAATCGCACGTCGGCGGCCGATACGTTGATTGTGTCGCGCCCTAGCGGTGACAGCGGTATCGTGTTGGCCGATCAACAATATGCGCGCGTTAACGGCAAACTGGAGCCACGCCCGGTGGTCTATTTCTCGCTTGATCTGATTTCGATTTCGCGCATTGAAACCAATGACAAAAGCTTTGACGCCGAATTCTATCTGTCCTTGAAAAGCAAGGACCCGTCCATCAACATCACGTCCATAGATTTCACCAACGCCTACCGCTCGCAGGCCGGGCACAAAAGGCTGGTCAGCTGGCGCGAGATCCATAACGGCGATGCGGGCACGAATTTTCCCAAGGACGTCAAGCTTTATAAAGTGTCGGGAAAGTTTACCTTCCATCCGAATTTATCGCACTACCCGTTTGATACGCAGCGGCTGTCGATCTCATTCCAACCGGCCAGCACGGCGCAGCCCTTCTTGATTCAGCCGCCGACCAAGGCCGCGCGCGAGGGGCATTTTGAATTGGATGGCTGGCAGGCGAAAGATCAATATGTCGGCTCTGATCAGGACATTATCCCCACCATCGACAAACATGTCAGTGAAAAGCGCATCGTGCCGTTTTACAAGTTTAATTATAGCTGGGTCGTGCGCCGCATCGCCGTCGATTATTTTCAGCGGGTTGTCGTGCCGCTGGGGTTCATTTTGCTGGTGACGTATTTCTCAATCTTCCTGACCCATAACCGGTTTGAGTCAATCATGGGAATTCAGGTCACGGCGCTGCTTTCGGCCATCGCGCTTTATCTCGCCCTGCCCAAAATCGACAGCGATCAGGCGACATTGTCCGATAAGATTTTCATGATCACCTATGCCGGGGTCAGCTTTATGATCGGGTTGTCGATCCTGAAGGACAGCCGGCTGGTGGCGCGGCTGCGCGGGGTGCGCGCCGGGGTGTCCTTCGTGCAAATCGTGGTGTTCCCCATCGTTGCATTTGGCGTGATTGGCTATCTGATCTTTGGCGCGCCAACCACCGCCGTTCTCCTGGCCGAGCAGCTCAGCTCATTCTGGCAAAGCGGAAGCTAACGCGGGCTTGATCATTTCCGGCTGAGATTGAACCACCACGGGCTGCAAGCGGAGCTCTATTTGCCTCGCGGGCCGTATCGGACACGAAAAGTGTCCGGGCCCTCCGGCGGGGCGGGCCTAAGGCCCGGGGCTGCGCGTGCAGCCCGGTCGGACTAGCCGACGCGTTGTGCCCAAATGTCGAGACTTGCGCTCGGTCCGATGGGCCGGAGCTGTGATGGCTCCACGGTCTTGGCTGTCCTGCACCCCAGGGAGCAAAGCGACCCGCCAATCGTTTGGCGCGCACGCGCAGGCTCGAGCTTTGCTCGAAACAGCCGTGAGCGAAATAAAACGAAGCAGCTCATTCTGGCAAAGCGGAAGCTAACGCGGGCTTGAGCGTGCTGATCATCCAGACCGCGCAGGCCGCCAGGGCAAAGCCGACGCCTTGAATGGGGCTTAGGGTTTCGCCGAACAGCAGGTAAGCGATCAGCGCGGTGACCGGCGGCACCAGATAAAATAGGGTTGATATTTTCGACACGGCGCCGCCGCGAAGAAGCAGCATCAGCAATGTGATTGCGCCCAGCGACAGGGCAATGATCAGCCAGGCCAGTGCGCCGATGAATTGGGCGCTCCAGGTGATGTCGAAGCCCTCAAAATACCACGCGGCAAATCCTAGTGGGACAGCCGCGCCGAGATATTGCAGGGCGCCGCCGGTGCGCAGATCGGCGCTGGCGCCGTAAGCTTTTTGATAGATGGTCCCTAGGGTGATCGCGACCAAGGCGGCGAATGCGGCAATCAATGCGCCGATGCTGAGACTGCTCAAGGCCGCGCCACTTTGTAATTTTGGCGCCAGAACAAGCGCCACGCCAGCAAGGCCAATGAGCAATCCCAGCCAATGACGCGGCGTAATGCGCTCGCCCAGCAATGGCCCCGACAAGATCGCGGTCAAAAGCGGCTGCAAACCAACGATAAGCGCGCTGATACCGGCGGACATGCCAAGGGCAATCGCAACAAAAACACCGCCCAGATAAACGCCGTGGATCAAAAAACCAGAGATCAGGGAGCGGCTTGCTGCGGCGCGGTTTTCAGGCCAGGGCGCCTTCATGATAAGTGCGGCCAAGCCCAAGATGAGCACGACGATTGCAAAACGCACCGCCAGGAAGCTAAGCGGCCCGGCAAAGGGGAGCCCATATTTGGCGCCGATAAAGCCGGTCGACCACAGCAGGACAAACAGCCCCGGCGCCGCACGGCCAAATTTTGAGCCGCTCAGTGTCATTTCGCTCCTGATCCCCCACGCCTTTCTTGCATCCGTCACAATCCATAGGGGTTATAATGCCCGCATATCTGTAATGCCAGAGGCAAAATACATTAAAAATGTTTATGGGTTGGTCGTGAAATTGGACGCTGATACCGATCCAGTTTATGGCCAGCTTACGGCCAGATTGTCTGCTCCAGGCAACGTTCTGCCGAGTGCTATTCACCGGAATTGACTGTTCCCCGCAAGATACGCCGGGCAAAACACACAGCTTGTTGGCCTCCGCCCCCTTGCCAAATCACCAATGCCTATGCGAGCACAGCGCCATGCGTGGGCTTAGGAGGCGGGGCAGGCAATCTGTCCCTTTCGGCTTCC
>JAJRRE010000049.1 GCA_024279745.1 Alphaproteobacteria bacterium | reverse complement strand
GGCTGATGAGCAAAATGAGATGGGCGGCGATCTGTTGTCGTCGCCGGGGCTGGTGATCGACGGCGTGCCCGCCTGGGACTGGTTGGAGACGGCGCTGTCGACTTTGCGGGCGCGGCCCAATGTTCGCCTTCTGCCGCGCACTACCGTGATCGGCTATTACCACGATAATTTTCTCGGCCTGTGCGAACGGCTTACCGATCACCTGCCCGAGAGCGACGCCGGGCCGGGGGCGGACAGACCAAGGGAGCGTCTGCACCGCATTCGCGCTGGCCGCGTTATTCTGGCAACCGGGGCCATAGAGCGCCCGCTGGTGTTTGCCGATAATGATCGACCCGGCATCATGCTTTGCTCAGCGGCGCGAACTTATCTCAATCGCTACGGCGTTGCAGTTGGCGAGACTGTGTGCGTGCTGACCAGCCATGACAGCGCTTACAGGGCCGCGTTTGATCTGAGCGACGCCAACATTCATATCGGCGCCCTTATCGATGTGCGTGATGACGTTAGTCAAGATCTATTAGCGCAGGCAGAAAAGCGGGGCATCGAGGTGCGCCTGAGCAGTGTTGTGACCGGGACAGCGGGGCGCAAACGTATTCGCTCAATCGACATTTGCCGCGTTAAAGACGGCGTGGCAGCAACGCGAAGTGACACAATCGCCTGCGACGCTTTGTTGATGAGCGGCGGCTGGACGCCAAGCGTGCATTTGTTTTCCCATTCCAAAGGCGCCATGGTTTGGCGCGAAGATATCGGCGCGTATGTTCCCGGCACACCCAATGAAGTCACCGATTGCGCTGGGGCTTGTACGGGGACCTTTAGTCTGGCTGACATCCTGGAGCAGGGCAGTGCGGCCGGAGGCGCGGCGGATAATGCGGCGGGAGGCGCGGCGCGCCGATTTCAAACCAACGAGTTGAATTGCACTGCGGGTCTCGTTGTCGAGGCTTTGCCAGCACGGGGCGATGAGAGCAAAATTAAAGCCTTTGTCGATTTTCAGAACGATGTTTGCGCCAAGGATATCAAATTGGCCCTGCGCGAGGGGTTCCGCTCCATTGAACATGTCAAGCGCTATACTACCAACGGCATGGCGACGGATCAGGGAAAAACATCGAACTTGAACGCCTTGCAAATCGCATCAGTGGATAGCTGTAAACCGGTGCCCGATATCGGCCTGACAACTTTTCGCCCGCCCTTCACGCCAACTACATTCGGCTGTCTTGTCGGTCATAATGACGGGGCATTGTTTGATGTCACGCGCCGGACGCCGATCGATGACTGGGCACAAAGCCAGGGCGCCGTGTTTGAACCGGTTAGACTGTGGCAGCGCGCGCGCTATTTTCCGCGCGGGACTGAGACGATGGCGCAAGCCGTTACGCGCGAATGCCAGGCGACGCGGGACAGTTTGGGGATTTTCGACGCCTCTACCCTGGGCAAAATAGAAGTCGTTGGCGCCGACGCAGCGACTTTCATGAACCGCATCTACACCAATGCCTGGAGCAAATTGGCGCCGGGGCGTTGCCGTTACGGGTTGATGCTGGGCGAGGACGGCTACATCATGGATGACGGCGTGGTTGGGCGGCTCGCCCAGGACCGCTTTCATGTCACAACAACAACCGGCGGCGCCCCGCGCGTGCTGGCGATGATGGAAGACTATCTGCAAACCGAATGGCCGGAGCTTGACGTTTGGCTGACCTCGACAACGGAGCAATGGGCGGTGATCGCGCTGAACGGCCCGAATGCGCGCAAACTGATCGCGCCCTTTGTTGAAGGCATTGATCTGTCTCCGGCGGCCTTCCCCCATATGGCGGTGCGCGAGGGCCGAGTTTGAGGTGTGCAGACGCGGCTGTTCCGGGTGAGCTTTTCCGGCGAGCTGGGCTTTGAAATCAATGTCCCGTCGCATTACGGCAAGGCGCTGTGGAAGATCTTGTTCGATGCCGGGCGGCGCTTTGACATCACGCCTTACGGGACCGAAGCCATGCATGTGCTGCGCGCCGAAAAAGGCTTTATCATTGTCGGGCAAGATACGGACGGGACGGTAACGCCTGATGATGTGGGGCTGGGCTGGGCGATAGGCAAAAAGAAAAAAGATTTTGTCGGTAAACGTTCCTTGGCGCGCCCGGATTTAGTGGCCAGTGGGCGCAAACAGCTTGTCGGCCTGCTGACGGGCGATCCTGATATTGTGCTCGAAGAAGGCGCGCAGATCGTGGCGGATGCGGCCCAGCCAATTCCGATGGACATGATCGGGCATGTCACCTCGTCCTATTGGAGCCCGGCATTGGGGCGCTCAATCGCCATGGCGCTGGTCAAGGATGGCCGCGCGCTTATGGGCACAAAATTGTTTGTTCCCATGGCGGACGGCGTGCATGAGGTGAGGGTAGCTTCGTCATTGTTTTATGATGCAAAGGGAGAGCGGCTCAATGCCGAATGAGGTGATGCAAAGTGAGGTACTCTTAAGTGGCAAGGATTGCGATCAGGGCGTTGTGCTGTCGTCTGTTCTGACGCGCGATCCCGATTGGCTACATGTCACATTGGCCCGTCTGATTTGCCGGTATTCGCTTCGTGTCGGTGCCAAAGACGTCGCGGCAGTGTGCGAGGTACTAGGCGCCGATCTGCCGCAAAAGATCGGTGAGACCGTGCTGGGGAGCGATCTGGATATCCTTTGCCTTGGCCCTGATGAGTGGATGCTGCTATGCAACGACGCTAAAGGGCGCGATATCACAAATGCACTCAAAGCAGCGGAACTCAAAGATAATGCCGGCGGGATCAGTTATGCGCTCATTGATATTTCTCACCGTAATATTGGCTTCACGGTGTGCGGCGCGGCGGCGGTAAGTCTTATAAATGCCGGTTGCCCGCGTGATCTGTCGCTTGGCGCTTTTCCGATTGATCGCTGCGCGCGCACAGTGTTTGAACATGCGCAGATTGTCCTTGTGCGCGAAGACGAGGCGCGCTTCCAAATTGAGATATGGAGATCCTTCACGCCTTATCTGGCAAGCTATCTTGCCACCGCAGCGCGCGGCTTGGCGGCGGGAAAACTCTAGTTCTGTTGCAGCGCGCGCTCAGTGCTGGGCGGGTGGTTAAACAAGCTGCGATAGGATTTGGCAAAATGTGCAGCCGATGTGAACCCTGTCGCAACGGCGATCTGCAATACCGGCATGGTTGTCTGCGCCAGTAAAAGTTTGGCCTTTTGCAGCCTTAGCTCCAGATAATAACGCGCTGGCGTAATCTTCAAGGCGCTGCGAAACAGGCGCTCCAATTGTCTTGGTGAAAGCTTAACCGC
>JAJRRE010000048.1 GCA_024279745.1 Alphaproteobacteria bacterium | reverse complement strand
GTTGGCGATATGGGTAAAGCCCGCCCCGACATCGGCATTGACGAACATCTTGCCAAAGCTCCAGGAGCCATAAATGTCAGCTTGGAAATTGGTGGTGTCGGCTTTCAGGTTGGAGCTTGAGAGATTACCGCGCAGAATGGTCGCCGAAACCCCATAAAGGCTGGTGCCAAATTTGCGATCAAAGCCGCCGCGAAGGCCGTAAAGATTATAGTCGTAAGCAGGCGTCAAACTGGCGGGTAGACCGCGCGCATCCTGGCTGCCGATAGCGCCAAGAATATCGGCATGCAGCCCATTGCGCTGCGAGTATTGCGAGGAGATGAAACCCTGCATCCGGTCCATGATGGAGTTGGTCGCCTGCGCGTTGGCCCATAATGCGGTTTCGGCCAGCGGTGCCATGGAAGCTTGCGCGCCCGACGTGTTCAAAAGCAGCCCGGCATATTTTGCAACTAGCGCATGACCGGCCTGAGTCGGGTGAACGCCGTCGTAGAACAGGAATTTATTTTGCTGTGCAAGGGTGCCAGCGGCGCAGGTCGGGCTTGCCAAGCAGGCCTGTGTCACATTGGTGAAGCCAAAGGCCGTGGGATTAGCTTGAATCACATTAAAGGCGGCGTTGACGTCCATTTGAATTATGTTAACGCCGGGCACCGCCGCTGCCAATTGTCTTACGCCTGTTGCCTGCGCCTGATTGTAAACACTACTGGCGAGAAAGGCCGCCTGCGCCTTGGTGACAGCTGTATTGAATGCCGGAGCGGCACCCAAATTTGGTAGATTGGGAACTAATATTGTACCGGCGCCGGCCTGAGCTATGCGCGTAATGCTGGCAATATTTGCGGCAGCAGCGCCGATCGAGTTGGCGGCGATTGAAGCTGCTGTTACGGGGATCGTCGTGTTGGTGGTCGGGTCGAGAAACTGGAATATATTGTTGGCGCCGCCCCAGATGGTCACGATGTCGTCAACATCGAATGTTCCGCCAAGCCCCTGAAAAACCGAAATTTGAGCAGGAATACCTGGAGGAAACGCGACAACCGTATCTGTGCGCGCCCCGCCAAAGGCCAGATTTACATTTCCCGCTGTGTTGCCAGTTACGTAAGGCTGTCCCATTGGTCCGAACAATTGCTCGACCCAGACAGGACCATTGGAAAACCGACCGCCAACATAGTTTGGTCCTGGCTTTGCGCCGCCTGTTAGAGCAGACAAATTACCATTGTCCGACAGGCTGTCGCCAAAGACGATCACTCGGTCGTCTGATATGGCTTCAGTTGGCGCCAAACTGGCCGCAGTTATCAGTCCCAACATTGCGGCACAGCTTATCAAGCGCTTCAACATAATACTTCCCCCCGAAAATCGAACAAATCGGGCGCAGAGGTAAATTAAGACCGAGTACGCCCGTAATGATTAACAGAAGATTAATCACATCAGGCGACGATTAGGAAAGGTGCTGCACCAGGAGAAACTGATTCAACTTGGCTACTGTTGCGATAATGTCGCAAATAAGGCGCGTCTAATGCTGCGCTGCAAAATTAGTTCTTGCGCCTTTTGACTATCTAGCGAAAGTTTATGATGCGGTGCATGATAACAGGCTATTTAACCGCAGGCAGTCAGCTTAAGGGATCGGGATAAGGGATATGAGCGAGCAAACAGGTCAAGACGAGCAAAAGGCCAAAGCGGGTAATCCAGATTCTGGTGAGTCGGTTCCCGGCAAGTCGGTTCCCGGCAAGTCGGTTCCCGGCGAGCCGGTTGTTGAAACCAAGGACCTCTATGAGATCGGTGAGATCCCGCCGCTCGGCCATGTGCCCAAAAACATGCACGCCTGGGCCATTCGCCGCGACCGGCATGGCGGCCCCGATCAATCGTTCCAGCTCGAAGTTTTCCCAACCTGGGAGCTCGATAGCCATGATGTGCTGGTCCTAGTGATGGCCGCCGGGGTCAACTATAATGGCATCTGGGCTGGGCTTGGCGAGCCGATTTCCGTGTTCGACGTGCATAGTCAAGATTATCACATTGCAGGATCGGACGCTTCGGGGATTGTTTGGGCGGTTGGGTCCAAGGTCAAGCGCTGGAAAGTCGGCGATGAAGTCGTTGTGCATTGCAATCAGGACGACGGTGATGACGAGGAATGCAATGGCGGCGATCCGATGTTTTCCAATTCGCAGCGCATTTGGGGCTATGAGACGCCGGACGGCTCATTCTCACAGTTTTGCCGAGTGCAAGACCGCCAGCTGATGCCGCGCCCACAACATCTAACCTGGGAGGAAAGCGCCTGCTATGTGCTGACGTTGGCAACCGCCTACAGAATGTTGTTCGGTCATCGGCCGCACACATTAAAGCCGGGGCAGAATGTGCTGGTCTGGGGCGCCTCGGGTGGTCTGGGCTCAATGGCGGTGCAGCTCATTGCGACGTCGGGCGCCAAGGCAATCGGTGTGATTTCCAACGATGACAAGACTGACTTTGTCATGCAGATGGGCGCCAGCGGCGTCATAAACCGCAAGAACTTTGAGTGCTGGGGGCAGATGCCGACGGTCAACACGCCCGAATATAATGCTTGGGCGAAAGGCGTGCGGGCATTCGGTAAAGCAATTTGGGGTGTCACCGGCAAAGGCAATAATGTTGACATGGTGTTTGAGCATCCCGGTGAAGCGACCTTCCCGGTGTCCTGCTTTGTCGTCAAGCGTGGCGGCATGGTTGTGTTCTGCGCCGGAACGTCGGGGTTTAATCTAACCATGGACGCGCGCTATGTCTGGATGCACCAAAAGCGCATTCAAGGCTCGCATTTTGCGCATCTCAGCCAGGCCAGCAATGCCAATCGGCTGGTGATTGACCGGCGCATTGATCCGTGTATGTCCGAAGTGTTCCCCTGGGCGCAGATCCCAAAGGCGCATACACGAATGTGGAAGAACAAGCATAAGCCGGGCAATATGGCGGTGCTGGTCAATGCCCCGACAACGGGCCTGCGCACCTATGAAGATGTGCTCGAAGCCTCAGCTCAAAAGCACGGCTAATGGGAGCCGTCGCCGAGCTTAAATTCGTCCGGCTATTTGGCAAGGTGTTCGGCGGCGCCGCTGGAATTATTGGGATTTAGGCCTCTTATTTACCGACAATGGCGCATTTGCCGCGTGCTAAGCTATGGTACCAGCGCAATATTGTTCGATTTTGACACGATTTTTACCTCTTGGCAGTATTAGATATGATGATGAGTACTCTAAGTTGTGCCCATCGCCGGAGGCGCCCCTTTATTTGAGCCGCGATCTACCTCGTGGGGGCGAATCGCTAAACCGTCTTTGGGCTCCTGTCCACCGGCCATTGATGGTGAATTTGTGTTGAAAGATTAAGGCCCTTACGAATGCCCTCCAAAACAGTTGAGGAATTCTTAATTAATGCGCCGCCCGAGCCTTCATCGCAAGCTGATGATGAGACCGTGGGGCTTAAGCGCGAGCTGGTGCGGTTTGATGATTTGCTTGCCGACAATGAAGATTGGCGGGCATTGGCACAGCTGGATGAGCGCGAAGCACGCGGGGAGCCGCTGGCAGGAGACACCGGGGCAAAACTTCGTGCCGCGCTGTTAGAACGTCTGACAAAGAATAAAATATTTCTCGCCCGGGCGCGGCTGGCCGATGTGTTGACGATATTGGATGGCGCAGACAAGGACGGCGAGGAGGAAACCGGCCCGGCAATAGTTGAAGCACCAGTAGCTGACGCACCAGTAGTCGAAGCGTCAGTAGCTGAAGCAGCTGGGCAAACGGAAGCGATTGACGACCGCGAACCTGCTGGGACCAGCCCACCGGCCAAGCCGGCGCCAGAAGCATTTCGCGTTGCGGTTAAAATCAAAGCCAAGCCCAGCACTAACGCCCCTCCTGCCGATGGCGCCTCGCAAAAGGGTACCGCGAAGAACGATGATATCTCATCGCAGATCATACCGTCTGATCCAAAAGTTTCGGTAGCAATGATGGCTGCCGCATCGCCTGAAAATTCATTGTTTGATGAGCCGGATCTTGGTCATGACGATCAAGACGTGCCAGGCCAAGGGCCAAGCCAAGAGCCAAGCCTAGAAGATGTGCAGTCGTCCAAACAAGATATCGGTGGCTGGCACTACCGTGTGGACCGGTTTGCAACTGAAATCCAAACCCCCGCACAGCTTGCAGCCGACAAGCCAGATATCAATTTGCCTTCTCAAACCGCGGTGTTGTCGCAGGTATTGGCGCCGGCGTTGTCAAACATCGACGATAGTGAACAAGGCGAAGTTGGCACAGACGGCACAGACGAAAACAACACAGACGAAAACAATACACGATACAAGAATGTTCACGCCGAAACCCTATCTGAAATCGACCGGGCAGCCGGCGCAGATGGCGCGCGTATCATCGCCGCCCTGCGCAGTGAACCAAAGAGCGTATCGGACCAAACGGCGCTGCCATCGATTGGCGATCATGAGC
>JAJRRE010000047.1 GCA_024279745.1 Alphaproteobacteria bacterium | reverse complement strand
GCATCGCCAGACGCCCGCCGGTGCGCGAGGCAACCCGGGCGGCAAAAAACAGGGCGGTGCGAAATTCCGGTGTTTCATCAATCAGCACCAAAAACTTACGATGGTGACCGCTCTCTAAGGCGCGACGTTTTTTTACTGACTGCATGAGGCTTCCTAACAGTGGTTGAGCGCTGACTACCGACTATAGGTGAATATGCCCGCAAGTTGAAGACTATTGCAAAGCCTTGAAGTCGTAGCACCGCGCATACAGCATCGCGCGGCTTCGCGCCTTGCCGGGCCGCCATACGAAATCACCCCGCAAATAAATTGCGGGGTGGAAAAAGATGAGCGGTAGGGGCAAGCGCCAGGCGGCGCATAACGCGGCGTATGCAGCCTCGCAAGCGAGAGGCTAATGGATTATTATTAGTACCCACCCTTGCGGCGGCTTTCAGGCAGACCGGCAATGCGTCCGGCAATCTTCGACGGATCGCCCGCGAACATATCATAGACGGTGGAGGAATCGATTTTCTCCCCCCAGGCCTTACCCATAGCCTTCACAATGGTGCGGGTATTGGGCTGCTTTTCATTGTTCTCAAAGAACTCTTCGCGCAGATAATTGATCAGATCCCAATGCCGCTCGGTCAGCTCAAGATTAATCTCCTTGGCCAGATGATTGGCCAAATCCTTGCTCCAGGCTTTCTGATCGACCAGAAAACCGGTTTCGGTGGTTTCAATGGTTTCGCCGTTAAATTCAATAGCCATGGGATTGATCCTCCGTTGCAGTATTTATTCAAATGTTCGACTGGTGCAGCAAGATGCCCTGATTGCGGGCCGCAACTGAACTGGCGCGGCATCTTAGGCAATCATATCAGCCTTTGGCGATATTTATTAAGCTGCTGGCGGGCGCGTATCAAGGGGCGCCAAGGATAAAACTAATGATTTGCGGCGTTGGGTAGCAAAAACAGTGGCGGCGCTGGTGCTGCGGCGCAGCAATTGTCCACGTGGCTCTGTACGAAAAAGAGCCGCCCAGAGGACAGCTCTTTCAGTAAACTTCAATATTCAGCAAAGTGGCAGCGCTGCCACCTGCAACCCGTTAGCGGTACCCCGTTAGCGGGAACCCGCTAGCGGGAGTAAAATTCCACCACCAGGTTCGGCTCCATATGGCAGGGGAAGGGAACGTCCGCCAGCATGGGAATGCGCACGAATGTAGATGTCATCTTGGCGTGGTCAACATCGAGATAATCGGGCACATCGCGCTCATTGCTTTGCGAGCCTTCGATCACCAGATTCATCTGCTTGGATTTCTCGCGCACTTCGATTGTGTCGCCGATCTTAACCCGGTAGCTGGGGATATCGACTTTTTTGCCGTTGACCATGACATGGCCGTGGGACACGAACTGGCGCGCGGCGAACACTGTCGGCACGAATTTGGACCGGTAGACCACGGCGTCGAGGCGGCGCTCCAGCAGGCCGATCAGATGCTCGGATGTCGAGCCCTTAAGGCGCACGGCCTCTTTATAGATGCGGTTGAACTGGCGCTCGCCGATGGAGCCGTAATAGCCCTTGAGCTTCTGTTTGGCGCGCAATTGCTGACCATAGTCGGACAGTTTGCCTTTGCGGCGCTGACCGTGCTGGCCGGGACCGGCTTCACGTTTGTTGTAGGGGCTTTTCGGGCGCCCCCAGATGTTTTCGCCAAGGCGGCGGTCGATTTTATGTTTGGCGCGGATACGCTTCGTCATGCCTGAACTCCGGAGTTCTTGATCATTTTGTGATCGAAGTTTGAGGCACACCCTCCTCTACTCGCCGGCTGATCCCATGGGACTAATCCCCAGAATCTCGCCGCCAAATCGACAGAACCACCACGAATTTGGGGCTCACGGGCGCGCAAGAAAAAGGCGGGCTCCAAATAGAACCCGCTAACACCGCCGCTTTAATCAGACTTTCGCTGCCGCGTCAACAGCAGGCTAGCCTGCGGCGGGGCTTTTCGAAAGGCTTTGAGGCAAATCCTTGTCCCTGATCTGATTGCGCAGCATCTTGCCAATGACCTTGAACCTGAAGCGGCCACTTTGAACCTCACCTCACATAATGCTACCCGCGCCGTTCGTCAGTGCTCGTCGTCACATAAGGCGTGATCCGACAACGCCTGAATGACATAGCATTCACCAATGGTGTGGCCGGTACAGCGCGAGGCAATGCGGGTAAGCTCCCGCTCCAACCGTTTCAGCCGCGCGATCTTGTCCTGCACCGCGCTCAGATGCTCGCGCGCGATCCGGTCAGCATCGGCGCAGGAGCGTGCCGGATCGTCGGCCAGATCGATCAGCTCGGCGATGGCCTCCAGGCTCAGCCCCAAATCGCGGCCATGCTTGATGAAACTCAGCCGCCGCAACGCATCTGGCTCATAACGGCGCTGGTTTCCCACACTGCGATCGGGCGGCGCAATCAGCCCCATTTTCTCGTAATAGCGGATGGTCGGCACCTTAACGCCAGTCCGTGCTGATAATTGCCCAATAGACAGCATGACAAAATGTCCCCGATATTTCTCTTGAACCTATAGCGACTATAGAGATTACAACAGCAGGAACAATACCGATAAACGTAGCACCGGCGAAACCGGTCACGATGAGCGGTGTCGGACCCAGAGTTGCAATCACAACAAGGAGCTGTCCCATGAGCGGAGGCTGCGGTCATAATCACGGATCATTTGAAGGCCTGTCGGCGGATTACAAACGCCGGCTGTGGATCGTTATTGCGCTCAATGCCGGCATGTTCGCGGTTGAAATGAGCGCCGGGCAAATGGCCGGCAGCCAAGCGTTGAAAGCCGATGCGCTCGACTTTTTCGGCGATGCGGTGACTTATGGCATTTCACTGGCGGTCATTGGCGCCTCGCTCAAGACGCGCTCAACAGCAGCGCTGGCCAAAGGAATTTCCTTGTTGCTGATGGGCATCTGGGTGTTTGGCTCAACGCTGTATCAGGTGCTGATTTTGGGCGTTCCGCAAGCTGGCGTTATGGGTGTTGTCGGCTTTGCCGCGCTGCTCACTAATCTGGCCAGCGTCATGATCCTGGCGCGCTATAAGGACGGCGACGCCAATGTGCGCTCCGTTTGGCTATGTTCGCGCAATGACGCCATCGGCAATGTCGCGGTTATGCTGGCGGCGCTCGGCGTCTGGGGCAGTGCCACCGCCTGGCCCGATCTGATCGTCGCCGGTATCATGGCCGGATTGTTCTTAACGTCGGCGGTGCAGATCATCTCCCAATCGCGCCGCGAATGACTCAGCCGAAACGAAAGTATAAGTCATTAGCAATGGCGCCGCGCGCCGCGCGCCGTCTTGATCTGGATCAAAGACCATCTTGTCCAATTGGTTCTTGTTTGCACAGATCAATCATGGCGTCTTCAATATCCCTGGTCCTGACACGGGCGGCGGTTACTAGTGAGCGGCGCCCGTTGTGATATGGTCAGGCCTGACACAATTAATCCAAAGGAGCCAAATGGCCATGGACAGCGCTGCACATAAGGAAAAACTGCTCTCTGGCCTGGGCGGCGTCTTTTCCATCGCAGTTGTTTTCTGGATCACCACTTTATTTGAAACCACGCTGCAATCGCGTTCATTCTTTGTTGCGTCGATGGGGGCGACAGCGGTGTTGTTGTTTGCCGCGCCGCGTGTGCAATTTGCACAGCCGTGGAATGTCATTGGCGGCCATGTCATTTCAGCCTTGATCGGCGTCTCCGTGCACAAGCTGATCGGCGATCCTATTATTGCAGGCGCTCTTGCCGTCGGTCTCGCCATCAGCGCCATGTACTACACCAACTCTTTGCACCCGCCCGGCGGCGCCACCGCGTTGATGGCCGTAATCGGCGGGTCAACCGTAGACGGGTTCGGCTATTTATATGCCATTGTGCCTGTTGGTCTGGGCGCCGTTTTAATGACGTTAATCGCGATTGCCGTCAACTATCCCTTTGCCTATCGGCGCTATCCAGAAGCATTGTTTCACCGTTCATCAAAACGCTCAGAATCGAAAATCGAGCACGATCCAGCCTATCCCGATATCTCGCACGCCGACCTGGTAACGGCACTGGCGCAGATTGATAGCTTTGTTGATATTTCCGAAGAAGATCTGCTGCGCATTTATGAGCTGGCCACCCAGCGCGAACATCCTGCCATTTCAAATCAAACCACACGCGGACCGGAATCTTTGGCCTCACGCGCGAAGTAGCAGTTTTGTTTCTCACGGCGCGGACTCTATATGCCTCACGGGCGAAGTGGCCCTCCGGCGGGGCGGGCCTAAGGCCCCGGGCTGCGCTTGCAGCCCGGTCGCAGTCGCGACGCAACTTGCTCAGGCGTGAGACCTGCGCTGGAGCCGAGGCCGCCGAGCTGTGATAGTTCGGTGGTCTTTGCTGTTTTCTCTTCTCTCACGGCGCGCACCGCTCCCGATGGTCGCTGCGCCTGCGAGGCGCGGGCCAATGGCCCGGGGCTGCGCTTGCAGCCCGGTCGCAGTCGCGACGCAACTTGCTCAGGCGATAGTATTTCGGCTGGAACCGTGAGCCCCGCGCTGTGATGGGTCCGTGGTCTTTGCTGGCATCCCACACGGCGAACAATGTTCGCCCGGCGCTAGCGCCGCCCATGCGGAGGGCCAGCGCCGATCAGGCGCGGTGCGGCCCGTGAGCCAAAAATGGCGCGAAGCAAACCAGCATCGCACCATTTAATCTGCCAACTATTCTCCCCCCGCAAATTTCAGCAATTTGATGCTGCCTTCACAGGATTGAGAACTAGCCTTACCGGTTAGTTTTTCTTTTTGCCGTCAGCGGTTTTCTGCAAACCCGACTTTACCGGCAAAGCCGCATTGGATTTCTTGGGCGGCGGATTGGCTTTGAGATATTTAACAATGGTATCGAGCACTTTCTTGCGCTGATCCTTGTTGCAGGTCTTTCGTGCCGGCTTTTTACTTGGTTCAACCTTCGGCGTTTTATCGTCGCCGGTCGCCACTAATCTGGCATTACCGCTGAGCCACATGACGGTGAACAAATGCAACTGATTAATGAACAATAACTGCTGCGGGGTCCATTTTTCCTTTGTCCGCTGCAGACGCATGAAGGTCTGATAGTTGGCAACCTGCTCTTCATCAAGCCCGCAAATCTGCGCATGGGCGGTCAGCCGGCCAACACGAATGGCCTCGCGCGCCGTATCCATTGGCACCATTGCTTTTTTGGGTTTGGTTTTGTCGGTAATAATTACAGTGCCAGTTGGCGTGGTGAATTTACCAGGCACCAATGTCCAGGCATATTGCATCAGCACTCTGACAGATTTATCGCTAAGTTGTTTTGCCTTCGCAAATGCGGGAGCGGTACCACCAGTTACAAGCGCTGCAATAGAACAAGCAACAATCCCCGACTTTACGACTTTAAGTTTCATTCTGCGGCCTCTAATCCCGTCCACTTTTTCATCAAGCCTAGCATAGCGCCAGATCTTCGTGCGCGCGGCATTTGGCCCGAGTTCAATGTCATTGTCCAATAAGAGGTGATGATTTCAACAAGCTCAAGATCAAATCTCACCTCACCCCCGTCATAAAATATCAATTCATTTGCCCTGCAAGGCTAGATCCGGTGCCCTGCAAAGCAAGATCGGTGCCCTGCAAGGCGAGTTCCAGTGCCTAGCAAAGCAAGTCCAATGGCTCAGCCTAAAACTGGGCATAACTAAGGCGATCTGCGCCAAGGTCCTTTCCCCTGTACCAGTGCGGCAACAATCCCGCGCAAAGTCTTCACTTCAGGCTCAGTTATCCCCATTCTTGAGAACATCGCG
>JAJRRE010000046.1 GCA_024279745.1 Alphaproteobacteria bacterium | reverse complement strand
GCTTTTCAATTTTTCGAGGCATGAAATGACCTATAATTTTTTTAGAACAAAATCCAAACCCTCTGGCATTCGATCCAATATTTCTTCCACGGCTGCACGGCCTGGCACATTACTGATTGGCGCACTGAGTGCGGCGCTTCTGACCCTGCCTTTTGCAGCACAGGCCGGCGAAGGCGGTGTCGCACTCGCTAGCCGGCTAAGCCAGCGCGTGCTTACTCAAAACAAAACTCAAACTGTTTATTTGCGCATCGGTATTAAAGGCCGCCCCCTACCTCAGGACAAGGAGCGCAATCCGGTCAACGTGGCTCTGGTCATCGACCGCTCCGGTTCCATGGCTGGTTCAAAAATCATCAAGGCTCGCGAAGCCGCAATCATGGCAATCAACCGGCTTGGCATCCGCGATGCCGCTTCCGTTGTCGTCTTCAACAACCGAGTAAACACGCTCATTCCCGCGCAGCGCGTCGAAGATCATTCCTATTTCCGATCGCGCATCAACAGCGTGCGTACGGGCGGACAGACGGCTATTTATGCGGCGGTTAAAGCGGCGGCGCGGCAATTACGTCGGTATAAACGCGCCGGCCAGCCCAGCCGGGTGATATTAATGTCCGACGGCCAGGCCAATGTCGGCCCCCGCCGCCCATCTGAGTTTACCGAGTTGGGCCGCCGTCTGGGCAGTGACGGTATATCCGTTACAACCATTGGTCTTGGCCGTGGCTACAATGAAGATCTCATGGCACAGTTGGCATCGGCAAGCGACGGCAATCATGCATTTGCCCAAACTGGCGACGACCTAGTTAAAATTTTTAATGCCGAATTTGACGACGTTATGTCGGTCGCCGCGCATGACATCGAAGTTATCATTGAAACCCGAGGCGGCGTAACGCCATTGCGCACGCTCGGACGGCGCGGCGACATCAAGGGGAGCCGCACAACCATTAAACTCAATCAAGTCTATTCGACATCGGAGTTTTCCTTGCAACTGGAGTTGAAAATCGCCGCCGACGTTGCGGTTGGTGAAATTGAGCTTGCCAATATCACCGTGAGATATACCGCGCCTGACGGCTCGCGTCACTCGGTTCAAGGCGCTGTGCGCGGACGTTTCAGCGGCGATGAAAAAGAGATTACCGCCAGCATCGACCCCAAAGTCATGGAGCCAATTTTGGAACTGGAGGCGCGCCAGCGCTATGAAAAGGTAATTCTCTTGCGTGACAAGGGCCGCGTCCTGGAAGCCCAAAAACTGCTTCGGCAAAATGCTACAAGTCTTGAAGCCGGGCAAAAGCGTTACAAGATTAGATCTAAACGTCTAATGGACCTGACTGCCAGTAGTCGCAGCCAAGCCGCTGCTATAACCGATCGCAAAAAATGGGGCGCGGTCCGCAAACAGATGCGCGTTGATCAAAGCAATCGACAAGGTGCAAAATTGAAATATTAACGCCATAGTCAGGTTTCGCCGTCTCTGTGCCAGCCATGGAGCAAGATTAGTCGCCCGCATTCGCCTTAGTTCTGCGGCCGACTATTTTGTCATCCGGCAATAGTGCCAATCTATCGCACCAATATTACATGCGCCGGTGATTCCGCGATTTTAATCCAATTAAGATATCACCCGCCTCCCTCACCAGGACCGCCTCACCCAATCAAATCCAGCAAAGGGCGCAAATCACTGATCTCCTGATCGGGCGGCAGATCATTATACTCGCCTGCCTGCCCTGTGCGGTTAACCCACGCGACCTGAAAGCCAAAGGCTTTCGCCGCTGCTGCATCCCAGCGGTTGGAGGACTGGAATGAGACCTCACCGGGCGCGCAGCCATAGCGGGCCGTGACCAATTCATAAACCTTGAAATCGGGTTTGAACGTACCGGCTTCGTGAACGGAAACCGCATCATCGAGCACATCGGCCAGACCGGCTGATTGAATAGCGGCGTCCAACATATCGGGATCACCATTGGATAATATGGCGGTTACCAAACCAGCCTCTTTCAGCTCGCGCAAGACCTCGGGCACTTCGTCATAAGCATCCAGAGTGAGATAAGCTTTGAGCAGTTTATCGCGCAAGCCGTCAGAAACACCACCAACCGCCGTGATCGCATAGTCGAGACTATCGCCGGTCAATTGCCAAAATGTTTTTTGCACGCCGATGCGGCCATAGATCCAGCTATATTCCAGATGTTTCGTGCGCCAGATTTGCGACAACTGGTCCCAATCATCGCCGATCTCATCCTTGTATTTTGCCGCTGCGCTATGCACATCGAACAAGGTGCCATAGGCGTCGAAGACGAAATATTTAACCTGTGTCATGGTGCAATGACCTTTGCTTTCAAAACTGGTTTCCAGCGGCAGCCCAACAGCTCACGGCGAAACAAGCTAAGAATTACGTTCTCGAATAGCCTTAATGATGCCGGAAAAATCGACACCGCCCTGCCCCGCTTCAGCGAATTCGCCATAGTGGCGCGCTGCCTCGGCGCCCATTGATGTCGCAGCTCCGACAGCCTTGGCAGCCTCTTGCGATAGCAGCAGATCCTTCAACATGAGCTGCGCGGCAAAGCCGGGCTCATAGTCATTATTGGCGGGGCTGGCGGGGACCGGTCCGGGCACCGGGCAATAGGAGGTGATCGACCAGCATTGGCCCGACGAAGTTGACGCCACATCGAACAAGGCTTGATGGGAAAGCCCCAGCTTCTCACCCAGTACAAAAGCTTCGCAAACGCCAATCATTGAAATTCCCAAAATCATGTTGTTGCAAATTTTGGCGGCCTGTCCGGCGCCCGCATCGCCGCAATGAACAATACGCTTGCCCATGGCTTCAAGAGCGGGTTTCGACTTGTCAAAGTCCGCCGCGCTGCCGCCGGCCATGAAGGTCAAGCTTCCTGCCTGCGCGCCGCCAACTCCGCCCGAAACCGGCGCATCGAGCGACCCCATGCCGGCTGCCTTAGCCATGTCATGAGCACGGCGCGCAGACGTCACGTCTATTGTTGAGCAGTCTATGAATACCGTGCCCATTTTTGCGGCTTGCAAAACGCCCGAGCTGTAGACCGCGATGGTATCCTTGCCCGCCGGCAGCATTGTCAAAACAAAATCCGCATCGCTCGCACAATCTTCAACCGACGCCGCTTTGCCAACGCCTTTTTCGGCTGCGGCGTCCATGTTCTGTGCGGCAAGATCGAAGCCGCTGACTTCATGCCCCGCCGCTTGCAGATTGGCAGCCATCGGCAACCCCATATTGCCAAGACCAATAAAACCGATGCGAGCCATGGAGCCCTCCCATTGTGAACTGATATTCTGTCGTTTTGTACGATTTGTACAATTTGCGTTTTAGCGCCGCGGTGATTTCAACTAAAGCCCATATCCGCGCGCCAGCGTTATCGGCTCTTATCAGTCTAGGCGCTGTTTGGAGAAGCTGAAAGGATCGATTTTTCGCAATCCATTTTGCGAAAATATAGCACGGCGTTGGCCAAACCAAATGTGCTTTACTGTGCTGGCTATCCTGGCGTCCTAACGTCCACGCCATGTGGGTTTGCGCTTGGCCAAAAATGCTTCTACGCCGCTGCGAAAATCGTCGCTGCCATAACACAGCTCGATCAGGTCCCGGTCTTGTACGCTATTTCGCTCCGGCGCTTGCCGCCGACCCTGCCCCTCATCATTGCTTGCCAGTCTTCGGCTCAAGCCTTCGCCCTGGCGCAACCGCGTCGCCATATGTTTGGTCGCATATAACGTCAGCGGTGCCAGCTCGCTCATTTGCGTCGCCAGTTCCAGCGCCCGCGCCGACAATTTATCTTGTCCGCCCCTGCTGTCATGCCCGCTCGTCTCATCATGGCCACTTCCGCCCCTCCGATCAGATGAGCTCTCAACGTCGACAATTTCTGCGATCAGGCCGATACCAAGCGCTTCGCGTGCGTCCATCAAACGGGACAGAAAAATCAATTCCTTGGTGCGCGCGAACCCGAACAGCGCAACCAGCCGCGACAGGTTTTGTGCTGACAAACAATTGCCCAAAGTCCTGGCAATAGGAAAACCGAATTTGAGATCGGGCGCCGCGATCCGAATGTCGCAACATGCTGCAATCACGGCGCCGCCGCCGGTGCAGGCACCGCCAAGCGCGGCAATTGTCGGCACTGCACATTCTTCTACCGCCGCCATTACGCTTTCCATGTGCTCTTCATATTGCGTACCATCGGCGCCGGAGCGAAACTGGCGGAACAGCGAAATATCCGTTCCCGAAGCGAAGGCCTTTGCGCCAGCACCGGTCAGAACAAGTGCTTTGACATCACCGCCAACGGTTAATGAGCGGCAGATCCGCGCCAATTCGTCATACATGGCGAAAGTCAGGGCATTGCGTTGATTTGGCCGATTGAAAGTGACCACACCGACTGCGCCGCTCACCTCATACAGCAGTTCACCCGTCGCCGCCCCGGCTGGGTTTGGTCCTGGCATAATCACGCCTCCCCTTCAGCAGCGCATTCCATAAAATTCTGCGCTCATTTGGTCCTGCCATGTTGCATGGGCTTATGCGCGAAGATGTGCAATGGGGCTTTAGCAGCACTGATACCGCGCCATTCGGGCGGGCAGCCTGGCCAAAGACTTGCCCCTCAAAACTGCAGCTCCGGTCTCAGAGGAACGTCTGCCCAACGGCACCGCGTCCGCCGCCGCCGCCAAAATGCTGGGATATAACGTCGATCAAAAATGGCGCCTATATTGCCAGCTTTTGGACGCTCAGCCACTATTCTGTCACAGCTCCCAGGCGCACCCTATGCCTTGACGGCGCCGCAACCGCCAGTCAAAACATTTCGACCAATGTGAGCGACCCAGAGGGAGACCCCGCGACAATGACGATCAAATTTGCCGCCCAAAATATCCACACGGAAAAGACCGACGAGCACATCATGGTGGGCTTTGCCGACGGCAGTGATGTGGTTCACGATTTTATCGTGGTCATGCGAATTTTGAAAACCGGCAAGGACATTCCCGCTGACATTGTCGCCGAACCCTATTTCGAATTTGGCGACGAGGAACGCTCCGGCTATGGCTGTATTGAGCAGATCACATTGCGCTCGGACCGCATCACCTTCAAGATCAACACCGATAAGGCACCGGATATTCCCGACCGCGAATTTATCGTGATCTATGAAATCGACCGCAATAAACTGACGCAGGTTGCCGATTTGCTTGGTGAAATCCTGGGCCCTGACGGCACGTTGAAGATCATTGGCGATTAAGTACTCGCCCAAATACCGGGCGTTATGGACGCGGGACTTGGCGCGCAAAGATCACTGGGCGCGCGAACATCATTGAATGAGGGTAACCCGTGCTGAAACTCGCGCCATCGCTTGACCGGTTGGGAACTGAAAGCGCCTTTAGTGTATTGGCGCGCGCGGGCGAGCTGCAGGCGCAAGGGCGCGATATCATCAATCTGGGTATTGGTCAGCCCGATTTCCCGACGC
>JAJRRE010000045.1 GCA_024279745.1 Alphaproteobacteria bacterium | reverse complement strand
GCAACCATGTTCCTTATGTAGTTAAGCCATTGTGAAGTTTTAGCTATCTGACTGTGGTCGAAAGATCATGATGCATTCGGGACACAATCGGCGTGAGAGGAGGGGCTTTATCATTCAAATGCCCGGAAAACGGGAAAATATGCCGATTCCAACGGCTTAGGCGTAGCTCCTTTTTCGATTTTGGAGGAATTGGGCAGTGCCCAGGGTTATCCACAATTTTGCACAGGTTTTCACCCAGATCGCTCAAGGGTTGTGTTGCGAAACGAAATTCAATCACCGGAATTTTGTTAAAACCGGTTATTGGGACGACTCAGTTGAGATCGAGACCGGACTTGGGTTTACAGCTTTTGGCCGGTTATAAGAGATCGCTCGGCACGCTTGCTGCGGTGCCATCATGAATTGGACATAGATCTGATTTTGGACATTTTGCAGCTTGATCTGGACATATTGCAGCGCACATGCATGACTTTACTGCCCTGACTTTACTGCCCTGACTTTACTGCGATGACTTTGCTGTGCCCGGGGCAATAATCGCCAAGGACAACAGCAGCACAGGGAAACTGGCGGCAGGGAACCTTGCGGTAGGGCAACTTGCGGTAAGGCCAGAATAAAGGCGCGGCGCCAACAGGGCGTTAGCAACGTAAATCCAATACCAAGAAAGTATCTCAAGGACCAAGGATAATCACAGCGATGACCGATAGCTTTAAGGGCGAGCCGGACAAGTCTAAGGCGCCTGCCGATTTTGCAGTGGTCGGAACCGGCCCGGCCGGGCTAACGGCAGCTCTTTGTCTGGCACAATTGGGGACGCATGGGGTTATCACCGGCCCAAGACCACAGCTTGGGTCAGGCACGAAGGACATGCGCACGACGGCTATATTCAGTGGCGGTATTACACTGTTGGAGCGGCTTGGCGTGTGGCCTGATTGCTTTGAAGCTGCGGCACCGCTGAAAGCCATCCGGATTATCGACGACACCGGCCGATTGTTTCGCGCACCTGAAACCTTGTTCGAGGCGCGCGATGTGGGTGAGGCGGCCTTTGGCTATAATATTCCCAACGCTGCTTTGGTAGCGGCGCTGCTCAACGCGATTACGAAATCACAAGCGTTGTCGTTTGTGCCAACATCGGCGGTCAGTGCCATTGAGCCTCTGCCCGATCATGTTTGTCTGACATTGGCAGATGCAGAAGAAGAGCCAGGCCAAATCACGGAAGACCAAGACAATGCAAGGACATCCGCGCGCCGAATTTTTGCAAAACTGGTGGTTGGTGCCGATGGGCGCCGCTCCCTCGCCCGCAAAGCCGCTAAGATCGCGCCCTATGGCTGGGACTATGATCAGGCGGCGGTGGTGTGCAGTTTTGCCCATGGGCGCTCCCATGAAAACGTCTCAACAGAGTTTCATCGGCGCAACGGCCCCTTGACCACGGTGCCGTTACCGGGTCAATGGTCCAGCCTGGTGTGGGTTGAGAAGAAAGACCGTGCGGCAGCTTTGCAGGCCATGCCTTCCGCCGAGTTCAAGGCCGCACTGGATCAGCGGCTGGGCGGTCTGCTTGGTGCAATTGGCGAGATTACAAGGCGGGCGCAGTTCCCATTGTCGGGCATGGCGGCCAAGAAGCTGGCGGCGAATCGCATTGCCTTGATTGGCGAAGCGGCACATATCGTTCCTCCAATCGGCGCGCAGGGGCTTAATCTGGGATTGCGCGACGGGGCGATGTTAGCGCAATGTGTGGCCGATGCGCGGCGGCGGGGTCTTGATCCGGGCGGGGAAGAAACATTGACCGCCTATGCCAAAGCGCGCCAGGTCGATGTGCTCAGCAGAACTGCGGCTGTGGATATTCTGAATAGAACCTTGCTATCGGATCTGTTACCGGCCCAATGGCTGCGGGGGGCGGGATTACATGTGCTGAACGGTGCGGCGCCGCTGAAGCGGTTGGTCATGCGCGAAGGCATTCAGCCGCGGCGTTCCTTGCCGCGATTAATGCGTCCGCAGCTGTAAAAAATTATTGTTGCAACCTCTAACCAATGAGTAGAACCATATTGGCTGCCAAATCCGACCTAAAGCCCGCGCAACATCCAAAGCGCAAATCGAAACAACGATCGCCCTGGCTGGTTGATCTGCAATATCGCGTTGAATATATCGCGCTTAAAGGGCTGATCGGATTTGTTCGCCTGTTTCCGCTCGACGTCGGTGTGGCGCTGTCGGGCAAGGCGTGGCGTAAAATCGCGCCCTATCAACGCCGGCACAAACGAGCGTTGGCCAATCTCAAGCTTGCCTATCCTGATAAGAGCGACCAAGAACGTGAAACCATAGCGCTGGCGATGTGGGAGAATTTAGGACGGGTCATGGCCGAGACCATGCAACTTGATCGCATCATGGCGCAGCCGCACCGCGTTGAATTTGCCAGCCAGGTAGTGTTTGAACGTTACCGCAATAAAATTGGTCCGGCAATTGGGGTCTCCCTGCATATGGGCAATTGGGAGTTGGCGATTTGGCCCCTGACAATGGCGGGCGGCGAACCGGCAGCGGTTTATCGAACTGTGAAAAATCCCTATGTGGATCAATTGCTGCGCGATCAACGCAAAGATCTCTATCCCGGCGGATTGTTCGGCAAGGGGCGGGTTGAAGGCTCGCAAGCTGAAGGACAAAAGACTGCGCGCGTTATCATGGACTATGTGCGCCGGGGGGGACGGCTTGGCATGGTGTGCGATCTTTATGATCGGCAAGGCATTCCGGTCCCGTTCTTTGGCCATGATGCGCGCTCCTTTGCCATTCCCGGTATGATAGCCCGGCGGGTCGGCGCGCGCATCTGGATGGCGCGGTGCTTGCGCGTTGGCAACAAAACCCAGTTCAAAATTGAGTTGAAGGAATTGAAAGTGCCGCGCACCAAGAACAAGGCCGACGACATTCGCGTCATTACCGCCGCCATGCAGGCGCAATATGAGGTCTGGGTGCGTGAGGCGCCCGAGCAATGGATGTGGTCCAACCGCCGCTGGAGTTGAAGGGGATTGTAGTTGGACTTTCAAAAGCGGGAGCATTAATGACAGACTGGCGCATTTATAAGTTTATTATAGGCAGGTGGATATTGGGCCAGGGCATTGAACCATGAGAGCACTGAGTTAATGAGGGCATTGAACCATGGGGCACTGAACCATGGGGCACTGAGCCTTGCGGGTGCTGAACCTTGAGAGTGCCGAACAGTAAAGGCCTATGCGTGTGGCGTTGAGGTGGGCGGGGTGCCGAAATGAAAACCAATAAGCGAAGCCGATCAGGCGGCGGGCAAAAACCGGGGAAAAAATTGCCAATTGCTGCGCTCGCCAGCGCGATGTTTGCTGTGCTCGGCGCCGCCACGTCTAGCCTGTTATGGCCTGTGCCGAATGTCCAGGCAAGGTACTGCACCCATGATATTTATGGCTTTAACGGTTCAATCTTGCAATTTGAGCAGTGCGATAAACGCCCGATCATTATTCGTTATCAGCGCGTACCTTCGTCGGCAAAAAAGCACGGCATCACAGCGGGCGCAAAACTATTTGTTGGGCGCGAACGGGCGACCGGTGCGGTGGCGGGGACCATGTGGGTGTATAAAATTGGCTGTCGGAAAATTGGTTTTATTGTGCGCGGTACAATCGATCATACGCAGATTGTTTTGCGCGGCCGCGTTCCTGTTCGCGATGCTAATTGCGATGTAATTCGCACCCGGGCACAAGAGTT
>JAJRRE010000044.1 GCA_024279745.1 Alphaproteobacteria bacterium | reverse complement strand
CCATCTTGCCCCTTACGCCAGAACCCGGTAGGTTCGGCGCGAAATCAAGATTTCCAAAAACAAGACCACACTAACAAACGGAGACGATCCCATGTCCCTGGAATTACCAGCGCTACCCTATGCCTATGATGCCCTTGGCGAATTCATGTCCAAAGAGACCCTCGAATTCCATCATGACAAACATCATCAGGCCTATGTCACCAATGGCTCAAAACTGCTCGAAGGCACTGAATTTGCAGGAAAAAGCCTCGAAGACATCTGCAAAGGCGCTTATGGCGCCGGCAATGCCGGACTGATCAACAATGTCGGCCAGCACTATAACCATATTCATTTCTGGAACTGGATGAAGCCCAATGGCGGCGGCAAATCCCTGCCCGGCAAATTGCAGGCGAAAGTGGATAGCGATCTGGGCGGATATGACAAGATGCGCGCCGATTTCGTTAATGCCGGCATGACACAGTTCGGTTCCGGCTGGGCCTGGATCGTGGTGAAAGACGGCAAACTGGAAATCGCCAAGACACCAAATGGCGAAAACCCGCTGATGCACGGCGCGTCGCCGATCCTGGGCTGCGATGTCTGGGAGCACAGCTATTACATCGATTACCGCAATGCGCGGCCGAAATATCTGGAAGCCTGGTTTGATAATCTGGTGAACTGGGAGTATGTCGAGCAGATGATGGATTCAGCCAGCGCGTAATTAGGCGCTTGAGTGCTTTTGCGTTGTAGAACATTGACTTGAGAACGGCGAGGCTGGCGTTATGTCCTACCTCGCCGTTTGGTTTTAAATCTCGCCGGCAGAACCAGCTGCGGCGCCTACAGCGGCGGTTATAGCCGCATGAATTGCGCGCATAAAGCCAGATAGAATGTTGCCGAATCACAACTATCAGCTACCGTCTGCGCCGCTTCTCCACATTGCGGCTTTGATCCACGTTTGTTCCGTAGCAAATTCTGGCCAAGTCGATATGACTTGAGGCAATCCGACGACTGTTGCGGTGACATTGAGATCTGGGCGGGGCTGAACAGTTTAGCCGTATTGAGGGGCCATGGTGCAGATTAAGCAATTGCTACGACTGGCAATATTCGCCCTGCTCGGCGGTAGCATGTCGGGTTGTGCCGCGATCACACCGCGACTTGCGGTTCCCAATGGCATTGTCGCCGCTAAGGCCTTTCTTCCAGATATTCCCTATGCGCGGCTTTGGGGAGATGAATTTCCAGCTGATAATTTGACAAGGTTTGTGCGCGGCTCGCGCGCAAACGCCACTTTAGCCTATTCGCGCGACCGCCGAACCGGGCGCACGGTTGTGAATTTCCTGGCTTTGTCGGGCGGCGGCGGTGATGGTGCTTTTGGTGCCGGTCTGCTTGCCGGTTGGAGCGACCGGGGGACGCGGCCGGTCTTTCACATCGTCACTGGGGTCAGTGCTGGCGCTATTATCGCCCCATTTGCGTTTCTGGGCGCCAAACATGACCGCGAGCTGCGTGAAATCTGGACGCAGTATAAAGCGCAGGATGTGGCCGTCGCACAGATCCTGACCGGGCTATTGGGCGGGGCTTCTCTCGCCGATACGGCGCCGCTGGAAAAACTGGTGGCCAAATATGTGACGAAGCGGTTCTTGCGCGAGATCGCCCGCGAATATGCCAAGGGGCGCCTGCTGCTGATCGCCACCACTAATCTGGACGCCCAGCGCCCGGTGATTTGGAACATGGGCGAGATCGCATCCAGCCGCAGCCCGCGCGCGCTGCAAATTTTCCGCAAAGTGATCTTGGCGTCTTCTGCCGTTCCGGCCGCCTTCCCGCCGCGCCATTTCAAAGTCATGTCCGGGCGTCGCAGCTATGACGAATTGCATGTAGATGGCGGCGTGACCAAAGAAGTCTTTATCGGCCCGCCGCAAATGCAGCTGCACGCCTTTGATCGGTTTTATCCAAGCCCGCCATTGCGCCGCATCTATATCGTCAAAAACGGCAAACTGGCGCCGCAATTTGCCCCCGTAAAGCCTACCGCGATCAGTATTGCGACACGCTCTATCGCCACCTTGATCAAATATCAAAACAAGGGCGACATTTATCGGATTTATCGTCAGGCGCGTGATGCCCGGGCTGAGTTCTGGCTGACCGCCGTTCCCGCCGATTTTGAAATCAATGTGCAGAAGGCCTTTGATCCGGCGTACCAAAAGTCGTTGTTTGAGCGCGGCTACACCATGGGCCGCGCCGGCACAGCCTGGGTTTCAAAACCGCCGGAGCTGAGCCATCGGCGCGGCAAGGGTCTATGAGACGGTCAACCGGTCAGCCGGCCGACGAACAGTCGCCAGCAGCTATGCGCTCGGCCTCGCAACACTAAGCTTTGTTCTCGATTTCCCTCTTTTTTGGCTGCCAACCCCATGAACGCACATTAACCACAACTGGGACCACGTGCTTCTTCGCGCCATGGGTTGCATTGCCACCGTTTTGAACCTGCTGCAGCCTTGTTGATGAATGGCTTGCAAAGGCGCCGATAATCGCGCTATTTCAGTGCCAACAAATTGCGCAAATTCGGACCGGTCCAATTCGGCCCCTCCTGCCGCAATGCCCCGAACAAACGGCACTTTTGACGGCAAGCCTTCGCAATGGCTCGTTCAATGCCAAAGGATAAGTCATGAAGACCACCACGCCGCGCGCAATTAAACTAAAAGACTATCACCCATCGCACTATCTCATCGACAAGGTTGATTTAAATTTCGAACTGCATCCAACCCGGACCAAAGTGCGCTCTAAATTGAAGTTGCGGCGCAATCCTGGCGCTAACAGCAAAGGCGGACCGTTAGTGCTGGACGGCGAGCATATGGAGCTTGTTGAGGTCAAACTTGACGGCAAAATGCTGGATAAACGCCAGTATAAATTGAGCGACGACAGCTTGACCATTGCGCGTCCACCGGCAGCACCTTTTACCCTGGAAATCACGACCACTTGCGATCCCGAAGGCAATAAATCCCTGTCCGGCCTCTATCGCTCGCGCGGCATCTACTGCACCCAGTGCGAAGCGCAGGGCTTCCGCCGGATCACCTATTTTCTCGACCGCCCCGACGTGTTGGCAAAATACACCGTGCGCATTGAAGCCGATGCTGAAGAGGCCGGCACGCTGTTATCCAATGGCAACCCGCGCGAGCGCGGCACATTAGATGGCGGCAAACGCCATTAT
>JAJRRE010000043.1 GCA_024279745.1 Alphaproteobacteria bacterium | reverse complement strand
GCTCGAACTATTGGGTTTCATCGACAGATATGTCATTGAGCTGATTATATGGATTATCATTGCCGGCGCTATCTTGAGCTGGCTGATGGCGTTCAACGTTATCAATATACATAATCCCATGGTGCGCACATTATGGGATACATTCAATGCGCTAACCGAGCCGATGCTACGGCCGATTCGCAGGTTTTTGCCGCAAATGAATGGGATTGATATTTCCCCCCTGATCTTGATCATATTCTTGATGTTCATACGCGCCGTTATCATTCCCAATATTGCCAAACTGTTTTTGTGATCCAGAGCGCAAAACCAATTCTCAAGTTTGCCATGTTTGCCTTCTTTTTTGTGCCTGACTTCGGTTGTCCAGACTTGCCAAATTTGGCGTGAGTCCAGTTTTGCGTGAGTATTGAACAATGAGTAACCTGCAACCTTGGCGCAAAACCGGGGACCGGTTTTTGCTAATTGTTCGCCTCACGCCAAAGGCTGCCAAGGATGCAATAGAAGACTGCATCCAGGACACGGCAATCCCGTCGGGCGCATCGCAATCTGGGCCCGAAAAGAACACGGGCAACCGATCCGTTTTATTGGCCCGGGTGCGCGCTGTCCCCGAGAAGGGCAAAGCCAATGCCGCGCTTGAAAAACTGATCGCCAAATGGCTTGGCCTGCCCAAATCGGCTGTCAAGGTTACGGCGGGGTCAAAATCACGCCAGAAAACTGTTGCGCTGACCGGCGACCACAGTGATCTTGCCTGCAGACTGGAAGCGGCCATCAAAACTTTGATGTGAGTTCAGTGCGGTGTTGGGCACCACCCTTGTACTCAGGCGGCGGCTTGCCCTCCTGCTTGCATTGGAGCCACGGAGCGCTCACACGGGCGCGAGCCCTGGCCAAGTTCGGCACGATAACTCAGCGCTTCAGCAATTTGATCCCGGCCAACGGTTTCGCTACCGTCCAGATCGGCAATCGTGCTGGCAACCCGCAGGCAGCGATGAAATCCGCGTGCGGTTAAATTCAGGCGCTCGGCCGCACTGCGCAACAACCCCATCGCCTCATCATCAGGTGTTGCTATTTTATCCAATAATGAGCCTTTGCAATCGGCATTGCAGCGTATCCCCTTCAGTGAATATGTTTTGCCGCTGGTTTTAGCTTCAAGGCGCTGTTGCAAGCCGCTCATTCCTCTTTTTGCTGGTCCTGCCCGTCCCGCGCCTGTTGGCGGTCCTTCCAGCGCCTGCAATCTCTTGCGTTGAACATCGCGGGCAGCAATCACCCGCGCGCGAACCTGGGCGCTGCCCTCGCTCGGTTCGGGCAAAACCAGATCAGCCGCCGTCACGGCCGGAACTTCGATTTGCATGTCCATTCGATCAAGGAACGGCCCGGAAATTCGCGATTGATAATGTGCCGCGCAGGACGGCCCGCGCTTGCACGATTGTCCCGGCCCACCGCCGCCGCATTTACAAGGGTTCATTGCGCCAATCAATTGGAAGCGCGCGGGATAAGACACCCGGTGGTTGGCTCGCGCAATCACGCTTATACCGCTCTCCATGGGTTGGCGCAGCGCATCCAGAGCCTGCGAAGAAAACTCCGGCAGCTCATCGAGAAACAAAACACCCAGATGCGCCATGGCGACCTCGCCGGGACGCGGCCTTGAGCCCCCGCCAACCAATGCCGCCATCGAAGCCGAATGATGCGGCTCGCGGAAAGGCCGAGCGGTTGCCAGTTTGCCGCCCGACAGATCACCCGACAACGAATGAATCATCGACACTTCCAGCATTTCTTCAATACTCAGCGGCGGCAAAATCGAGGGCAAGCGCGAGGCTAACATCGACTTGCCCGAACCGGGCGGTCCGACCATAAGCAGATTATGCCCCCCCGCAGCGGCAATCTCCAGGGCGCGTTTGGCGCTTTCCTGCCCCTTGACATCGCGCAGATCCGGCAAGAACAATTCTTCCTGTTCCAGATTTGGCTCCGGCCGGCGCAAGGTTTGCAAGCCTTTGAAATGGTTGACCAGCGATAAAAGATGCGGCGCGGCAAGAATATTCATATCTTCCGACGCCCATGCGGCTTCGGCGCCGCAGCTTTCCGGGCAGATCAGGTTTTTGCCATCTGCATTTGCCCCAATTGCCGCCGGTAACATGCCCGGCACAGCCCGGATTGACCCATCCAGCGATAATTCTCCCAAGGCCGAGAACCCCTGAATTGCGTCAGGCGAGATCGCTCCCATGGCAACCATCAAGGCCAGCGCGATCGGCAAATCGAAATGACTGCCCTCCTTGGGTAAGTCTGCGGGCGACAGATTGACGGTAATATGCTTCCACGGCATTCCCAGGCCGGTCGAATGCAGCGCATTTCGCACCCGCTCACGGCTTTCCGCCACCGCTTTATCGGGCAGGCCAACAACGGCAAAAGCATAGGCCCCCGACGTGATTTGCACCTGCACTTCGACCGGCCGCGCTTCAATGCCGACAAAGGCAACCGTGGATATCTGGCCGTACATTAACACTAGCCCCCAATCATTACTCCCACGCTCAAAGCCTATTGCGCCGCACTCCACTTGTCAAGAACATTATGTGAACATTCTTTCGCTCACGGCGCGCTTTTTTATTTCCTCACGCGCGAAGTGGCGCTCCGGAAGGGCGCCAAACGATTGGCGGGCGAACATTGTTCGCCGTGGTGCAGGACAGCAAAGACCACAGCTCCATCACAGCCGTGTCCCAGCGGCTCCAGCCCATCTCTCACTATTTGGGCACAACGCGTCGCGACTGCGACCGGGCTGCAAGCGCAGCCCCGGGCCTTAGGCCCGCGCCTCGCAGGCGCAGCGACCTTTTGGGAGCGGTACGCGCCGTGAGAGAGAGAGAGAGAGAGAGAAAATAGCAAAGACCACAGTTCCATCACAGCAGCTGTTTTGCCTCGCGGTGCTGATCCATGCCAAAAGGCATGGGCACCTGCGACGGCGCGCCGAACGGTCGGCGGGCGAACATTGTTCGCCGTGGTGCAGGACAGCAAAGACCGCAGTTCCATCACAGCCGTGTCCTCTCGGCTCCAGCCCAGTTCTCACTATTTGGGCACAACGCGTCGCGACTGCGACCGGGAACGATAGTGATCCGGCGCTTATGCGCCGCCCCGCCGGAGGGCCCGGACACTTTTCGTGTCCGATACGGCCCGTGAGGCAAATAACCTACGCGCCGTGAGAGAAAGAGAGAGCCACAAATCTCAAACAATCACAGGCATTCCAAATGTCTGCCTGGCAATCGTGCAGGCCTCATCGCCGGGCTCGCAGGCTCGGCAGACATCGGGGCGAACGTTGTAGATCAGGCAGCTGGTGGCTGTGCCGACGGTGCCGGTCAGGGCATTGCAGCGCTCGCCCGTACAGGCTATGCGCGCACCGCTCGGGTCGACGAATTTTTCTGGAATGCGCGCCAATGCGGCGTCGTCTTCGAGCGTGAAACGGGGCCAGTCGCGCGAGGTGGCACAGCAGGCGCCGCAGCTTTGACAAACGGTCTGGGCATCGCGCAATGGTGCTGTCATGGAGGTGGGCGATCTAGTTTTCCCAGACATCGGTATATCGCTCCCCAAACACGCGCTCCCGCCAACGTCCGGGCCTACGCCCGCGTCGCCACTTTGCGCTCCACCACATCCATAATCAGGGCGGCAATCTCAGCGCCGCCAAAATTCATGACCTCACGAATGCCCATCGGCGAGGTGACATTAATCTCGGTCAGATGAGGCCCAATCACGTCAATGCCGGTGAAGATCAAACCACGGCGTTTCAGCTCCGGCTTTAGGCGCTCACAAATCTCCCGGTCGCGGTCGGTCAGCTCAACCGCCATGGCCTTGCCGCCGACATGCATGTTCGAGCGGGTTTCATCCGGTGCCGGAACACGGTTGATGGCGCCCGCGATCTCGCCGTCGATCAGAATAATCCGTTTATCGCCGCCGCGTACTTCTTTGCGGTACTGCTGCACCATGAACGGCTCCGGCCATGTCGCCTGAAACATCTCAACCAGCGAATAAAGATTGGAATCATCGGGCCCCAGCCGAAACACACCGGCGCCGCCATTGCCGTAAAGCGGCTTAACAATAATATCGCGATATTGCTCGCGGAACGCTTTCACGTCATCGGCCGAGCGGGTGACAATTGTGGTCGGCATCAGATCGAGATAATCGAGCACGAAAATCTTTTCCGGTGCATTGCGCACATGGGCCGGATCATTGACGACAACTGTCGATGGCGGCAGGCGTTCCAGCAAATGGGTGGTGGTGATATAGCCCATATCGAACGGCGGGTCCTGGCGCAGGAACACCGCGTCCTGGCTTGCCAGATCGACAATGCGGGCGTCGCTTAACGTAAAGTAATCACCCACCACATCGCGCACACGCAACGTCGCACCGCGCGCCAGTAACTTGCCCTCCTGGAAGGACAGATCCTGCGGCGTATAATAGAAAATCTCATGCCCGCGCGCGCCCGCTTCCAGCAGCATTGCGAAGGTGGAATCTCTGGCGATATTGATCTTCTCGATCGGGTCCATCTGACAGGCAATTTTTAGCGGCATGGCGGCACTTTCTGACGGCAGAACGGATGGGAGGTTTCAAAGCAAAAAAGAAAAATGGTCGTCAACTGAAACATCAACGGGGGTGATCAATATCAAATTGGGGCGCGCCTAAGCTTAGTCAACCGGCCGGATCAAAAGGTGTTTGCGAATGATCTTGGAGAAATCCCCCCCCCCATCGCAGGCCTGCGCCAGTTCGGTGATATCGAAATGCTGGCGCGCTTCGTCATAAGGTAAATGCGTATCGATGATGTTCAGTTTATAGGCGATTTTATCGAGGCTTTCAGGAAACAGATAGTGAATGTTCCAAAACGGAATTGGTTTCTTTGAGAACCGCCTTGTATGGACAATAATATTGGTCGTGCAATTGTTCCAAAGTGTATTGTAGAACTCCGGCTCGCGGCCCAGTTTGTCCGCCCGCTGCATGACATCGAGGAAAACCGCGCGAATGACCTTTTTCTCCGCCTGCACCGGGAAAAGTCGCACTTTATCCTTCACGCAATTGGTGCGTACCTTGATCACATCTTGTTCATCGGCGATCACATACATCATTTCAAACCGGCGAACAAACGCCTTCAGCGGGGAGAATTTCTGCCGCTTTTGTCGCCGCACTTCAATGGACACGGCGATGAATGTCCCATCCTTGAGACCGAATGACAAAAAGGCATGGGCAATACCCGGCGCGCCGAACGGCGAGATCACCAGCCAGGCGGTTTCCACATCCTCCAGCGCGATTTCCTTGTCGTAAAAGTTAAGATCGTAATCGCGGGTCGTGCGGTAGTTTATATTGCGGATGTCTTTGATGTGCAGCCGATCACCCGCCAGGAAATCGACGCGCGGCATCAGCGCCTGATCGGGCGACCAATTACGGTTAAGCGATGGCCGGCGCACCAGGACATAGCCCAATATCGCCAGTATAATCGCCGCCAGGGCTGCTAATGCGATGGTCAATCCGGTCAATTTCTTCCAGCCCCCTGCTGTGGCGCCGCCCAAATCAGCGACGCAATTCATGATACACCACTGGCGGGCGCGGCGAAAGAGAACGATCCGTTAAGGATGACAGGACTAGCGGGCGGACGCCGCCGACGGGCGGACGCCGTCAACGGGCAGATGCCGTCAACGGGC
>JAJRRE010000042.1 GCA_024279745.1 Alphaproteobacteria bacterium | reverse complement strand
TCCCGTCGGTAGTGTACTGCTTGGTTTTGAAGGCCAGTTCACCCGCTTCTTTGATCTGGCGCGCGGTGATTATATGCCGGAGAGTTATGAGTGAGTGATAAAGACGCGCAGCTGGTTGAACGATCTGGTGGGCTGGAGCGTGCTAATAGCGCTCTGGCCCTGGCTGGTTTGCGCCAAGAAGGCTTAATCGACGATGCGGCGCGCGCGATTATGTGTGTTGATCTTGCGGCCCTGCGCGCGAATTATCGTGCACTGCGCGAGCTGCAAATGCCTGGTGAATGCGGCGGTGTCGTAAAAGCCAATGGCTATGGGCTGGGGCTGGCCCCGGTTGCGCGGGCGCTGCGGCACGAAGGCTGCCGGACTTTCTTTGTCGCGACCTTGCAAGAAGGGCAAAGTCTGCGGCAAATTTTGCAAAAAACCGATACCGGCACGGACCAGGCCGCAGCGGTTATCTATGTGCTCGACGGTCTGTTGCCGGGCCAGGCCTCGCCGCTAATATCAGCGGATCTGCGCCCTGTGCTGGGCTCGCTCACTGAAATCGAAAGCTGGGCTACCGCATGCGCAAAAGCCGGCGCCAAATTCCCCTGTGCAATTCATATCGACACCGGCATGAATCGGCTTGGCCTGTCGCCAGATGAGGTGCCGCAGGTGGCAGCGCGGCTCGATTTATTAGCCCGGTTTGATTTGTCGCTCATTGTCACGCATCTGGTCTCCGGTGAGGAGCGCGCCAATCCGCTGACCCTTGCCCAGGCGCGCCTGTTCGATGAGCTGCGCGCGCTACTGCCTGCCGCGCCAACCTCCTTTGCCAATTCCGCCGGCACCCAGCTTCGCAGCCACCCCGCGCAAAAAGTTAACTTTGCCTATGATATCGCGCGGCCCGGCGTGGCGCTGTACGGCGCCCATGTGTTTGCCGATGCGCCCAATCCCATGCGGCTCGTGGTCGGCGTTTATGCCCGCGTGCTCAAAATCCGCAGCATCAAAGCCGGCGAGACCATTGGCTATAACGCCACCTGGCGGGCGTCGCACGCCATGCGTGTCGCCACGTTGGGATATGGCTATGCCGATGGCCTGCCACGTCGTTTAAGCTCAACGAATGAGCACCCCGGTAATGAGTGCCCGGGCTTGCCGGTATATTTTGGCGACAAGCCCGCCCCTCTCATTGGCCGGGTCTCGATGGACTATATCGGCGTTGATATAACGGCGTTTGGCGAGGACGATATCGCTCCGGGTGCTATCTCTCCTGGAGATTGGGCTGAGTTGATCGGGCCGCATGTGACGATTGACGATATGGCCAGCTATGCCGGTACCAATGCTTATGAAATCCTGACCTCGCTGGGACCGCGAGCCCAGCGCATTTATGTTGGCGATCAGCCCAGCAGCACAGGTTAAATTTGGGTTGCACGCCAGCCAACAGGGCCGTTTGCGAGAAAGCGGCCGTTACCAAAAGAGGCAAGACATGGCGAAAGCCGCCAAACAAAGCTATGTGTGCCAAAGCTGCGGCGCCGCCTTTTCGCGCTGGGCTGGTAAATGCGCCTCGTGCAATGAGTGGAATTCTCTGGTTGAGGAACAAAACGTCGCGGCTGTGCCCGGCACCGGCCTGGCTAAATCCACCAAGGGCCGGGTGATCAAGCTTGAGGGCCTCAACGGCGACATGAGCAAGACGCCGCGCTTTACCACCGGTCTTGTCGAACTCGACCGGGTGACGGGTGGCGGCATCGTGCCAGGCTGCGCCATGTTAATCGGCGGCGAACCAGGCATCGGTAAATCAACTCTGTTGCTGCAATTGGCCGCCTCGCTGGCCAACGCCGGGCGCCGCGCTATTTATTTCACTGGCGAGGAAGCGGTGGCGCAGGTGAGGCTGCGGGCCGAGCGATTGGGGCTGCGCGACGCGCCCGTCGAGTTGGCGGCGGAGACGAACTTATCCAACATCATGGCCACGTTGGGCGACGGCAAACCACCAGATCTGGTGGTCATCGATTCCATCCAGACTTTGTGGGCCGATGCGCTCGAAGCGGCCCCCGGAACGGTTAGCCAAGTGCGCGGCGCCACCCAGGCGCTCATTCGGTATGCCAAAAATTCCGGCTGCGCTTTGCTGCTGGTTGGCCATGTCACCAAGGACGGTAATATCGCCGGGCCGAAAGTAATCGAGCATATGGTCGATACGGTGCTTTATTTTGAAGGCGACCGGGGTCATCCGTTTCGAATTCTACGCTCGGTCAAGAACCGTTTTGGCGCCACCGACGAGATCGGCGTGTTTGAAATGGTTCATACAGGCCTGCGCGAGGTTGCCAATCCCTCGGAGCTGTTCCTGGGTGAGCGCGATTCCAAAAGCCCCGGCACGGCGGTGTTCGCGGGCGTCGAAGGCACGCGGCCGCTACTGGTTGAGATCCAGGCATTGGTCGCCCCGTCCGCGCTGGGAACGCCGCGCCGCGCCGTAGTTGGCTGGGATTCCAACCGATTATCAATGTTATTGGCCGTATTGGACGCGCGCTGCGGGGTCGCTTTTGGGCAGCACGACGTCTATCTCAATGTCGCCGGTGGGCTGAAAATCACCGAACCAGCGGCGGATCTGGCCGCCTGCGCCGCGTTATTGTCGTCATTTTCGGGCAATGCGCTACCGGCTGAGCATGTATATTTCGGCGAAGTCAGCCTGTCTGGCGCCGTGCGACCGGCGGGACATATGGCCACACGGCTTAAAGAAGCCCAAAAGCTAGGCTTTAAGCAGATCGTTATGCCCGCTGCGGGTGAAACCGAACTGGGACGCTCAAAGGTGAAACTGACCCGCATCACGCATTTGAAATATCTGGTGAGCGGACAAGCGGCAGGACGAGCGAAACCTAAAGCCAAAGCCGGGAAATAGGGCTGGCAAAACTATTCGCCCGAACGGCGTGTCCGGAGAGTTTGGCCAGAGACGTTGGCCAAAGAGGTTGGCCAGAGACATTGGCCATGGAGACATGGATTGGCCCGCCGCACTCAATTAAAGTGATGCTTTATGGCCTCACTTAACCCACCGCGTCCGAGCGGGGCGCGCATTTAGAATAAACAAGGGCTATAATAGCCTTAACCAACACGACGCCAACTTTAAGATCAGGAATACTTTCAATCATGCTCGGCCCCTTACATTACGGCGATCTCATCCTCATCGTCCTGGCATTCATTTCGGGAATGCTAGCGCTTTACCGTGGCTTGACCCGCGAAGTGTTGTCCCTGTTCTCCTGGGGTGCTGCCGCCGGCGCCACGTATTTGTTCATCCAGTCGCAAAAGGAATTCACCGCTGGCCTCGCCACACAATTCGGTGTGCCGCCTATTATTACACTGGTTGGCCTGGGCGCGCTGGTGTTTCTGGTGGTGCTGATTGTCGTGCATCTGGTGACGGTGCGCATCTCGGACGCCATATTGGACCGGCAATTGGGAATGATTGACCGCATGTTGGGATTTTTTTTCGGCGTTGCGCGCGCCTATCTGCTGGTTGTGATCCCTTACATGCTGTACGAATCATTTTTTCCAAAACCAGAGCAACAATGGGAATGGGTTTCCAAATCGTATTCCATCGAATATGTCCGCTCAACCAGCTCCAGCCTGACCCACATCCTGCTGCCATTTGCCGAAAAATGGAGCGGCGACAGTACTGACGGCATTGACGACCCACCACAGTAAGGTCTTTGCTGAACCGCGACATTTGATTTGGTCTGTTTTAAAGAACCCGCTGCGCTGAATTGTGTCGCCTAATGGCGCATCACTTGTGGTAAACTTCACGTTGAGACAAAAATATTGTGTCAGCAGTGCAGTGAATGGGGTAAGAGATTGATTATCTGGACCGCATTTGAGATCGCAGCAGGTGGGCAATGATCAGCAATCGAAACGGTAAGGCACAATCGGCCACTTTAACGGGAACCGCTTCCCAAGAGCTGGCCCGCACGTCACAGACCGTATCTTCTCCTAAAGCCTCTTTGATACCTAAAGCCGCCAGTGTCACTGCGCCGACGGCTTTGGACGACGCTGCGGCACAAGCCGATGGGCGCGGCATGACTGGGCGTGATCGCTACGGCGATGATCGGCTGCGCGAAGAATGCGGTGTTGTCGGCATATATGGCAAGGACGACGCCGCTGCGCTCGCCGCGCTGGGCCTGCACGCCTTGCAGCATCGCGGCCAGGAAGCAGCCGGTATTGTCGCCTGCGACGGCAAACAGTTCCACAATGAACGGCGCATGGGTCTGGTCGGCGATAACTTTTCCAAACAGACAGTCATTGATCGCCTGAAAGGCCGCATGGCCATTGGTCATGTGCGCTATTCCACCTCCGGCGAGACCATATTGCGCAATGTGCAGCCGCTCTTTGCCGATTTGGAAACCGGCGGTTTTGCCGTTGCGCATAATGGCCATCTAACAAATGCACGGGCTTTGCGGCGGGCGCTGGTTTCAACCGGCGCCATTTTTCAATCCACATCCGATACCGAAGTTATTCTGCATTTGATCTCACGCTCACCCAAACGGCGCATTGTCGAGCGGCTGGTGGATGCGCTGCTGCAGATCGAGGGCGCCTATGCGTTCGTCTGCCTGACCAATAAAAAACTGATCGGTGCCCGCGACCCCATCGGCATTCGCCCTCTGGTAATCGGAATGCTTGACGGCTCTTATGTGCTGGCCTCCGAGACCTGCGCGCTGGATATCATTGGCGCCACCTATGTGCGCGACGTCGAAAATGGCGAAGTCGTTGTCATTACCGAAAACGGCATTGAAAGCCACCGCCCATTCCCGGCCCGCCCGGCGCGCCCTTGCATCTTCGAGTATATCTATTTTTCGCGCCCTGATTCTGTAGTCGGCGGCCACTCGGTCTATAATGTGCGCAAGAATTTGGGCGTGCAACTGGCTCGCGAAAGCGCTGTCGATGTCGACGTCATTGTCCCTATTCCAGACTCCGGTGTACCAGCGGCCATCGGCTATAGCCATGAAGCTGGCATTCCCTTCGAGCTGGGCATTATTCGCAATCACTATGTCGGGCGCACCTTCATCGAGCCGGAACAACAAATCCGGCAATTGGGCGTCAAACTCAAGCATTCCGCCAATGCCGCCGTCATCCGGGGCAAGCGGGTGATGCTGATCGACGACAGCGTCGTGCGTGGCACCACGTCCAAGAAAATTGTACAAATGATTTTCGATGCGGGCGCCGTTGAGGTGCATATGCGGATCGCCTCACCGCCAATCATTCACCCCGATTATTATGGTATTGATACGCCCAGTACCGACGATCTGATGGCCGCAAATATGAACCTGGAGCAAATGCGGGTCGAGATGGGTGCAACAACACTGGCGTTTTTGACCATTGACGGCGTTTATCGGGCTATGGGCGAAGAAAATGGCCGCGATCCGCGCAATCCAAAATTCACCGACCATTGTTTTACCGGCGATTACCCGACCCGCCTGATCGACAAGGACGGCGCGGGCGGCGACAACTCCCCTACGCAATTATCCTTCTTGTCGGAAGTCAGCTAAGCCCGGCAACTAATGGCGCTCTACTGAATGCAATGGCACCCACCTGAATGACGGCGTGCCCAATGCAGCCGTCTATCCATCAACACCGTGTCCCTGGTGCCAACGATAACTTAAGCGGAATCAGCATCCCATGTCACCGTCCAATGCCAGACGCCTCGATGGCCGCATAGCTCTTGTCACCGGCGCCTCGCGCGGCATCGGCCGGGCCGCCGCAATTGCGTTGGCTAAGGAAGGCGCGCATGTGGTTTTGCTGTCGCGCACGGTTGGCGCGCTGGAAGAAGTCGATGACGCCATTCGCGACGTCGGCGGTAGCGCAACGCCTGTGCCAATGGATTTGAAAGATGCCGATAAAGTCGATGCGCTGGGCCCCTCGCTATATCAGCGCTGGAAGAAACTGGACATATTTGTTGCCAGTGCCGGAATACTGGGCGAATTGATGCCGCTGGGACATATCAGCGGCGATTTATGGAACGAAGTGCTGAACGTCAATCTGTCGGCCAATTGGCGCCTGATCAGAACCCTCGATCCGCTGCTTCGTCATTCGGAAGCGGGCCGCGCCATCTTTGTGTCAGCGGATGAGGGCAAAGCTGCCGATGCTTATTGGGGCCCCTATGCGGTTTCCAAAGCCGGGCTGGATGCCCTCGTTCGCATCTACGCCAATGAGATTGAAACCACGTCCGTTCGCGCCAATATCATCAATCCTGGCACAGTTCAGACGGCGCTGCGCACCAAGGCGTTTCCTGGGGAGAACCCGGACTTGCTGGCCAAGCCGGAAGATGTGGCGCCGCTCTTTGTCGAATTATCGCTGCCCGCCCTGCAAGCCAACGGACAGACCTTCGATTTCAAAGCAACTTAGTTCGTTTGCAATCGCTGCTACTTAGTTTTTGCTAGAGCAGGTCCGACTTGGGTGGAATAAAATTAATGTCGTCGGGCTGCTCTCACGTCCTTGTTATCGAGTCTGATTCACGTTCCAATTGGAAACTCCCCGTGCACCTGCACGCCTCCCGCATGACTTGTTTCCACTTGAAACGATCAGGCTCTAGCGGCGCTGCATAAACTGAACTGGCGGCGCTTGCCAATTCATCTTGTCTTTGATCTTTGACCTTCGACCTTCGACCTTCGCCCTTCCCCCGCGATCAGTATCAGCTCCAACCGTTGGCCCCGTCCCATGTTCACGACATTTTTTCACGAGCTGCGAAACGCAAAAATCCCGGTAACGCTGAAGGAATATCTCATGCTGCTGGAAGCGCTCGACGCCGATCTGGCGCAGGGCAATGTTGAGAACTTCTATTACCTGGCCAAGGCCACTTTGATCAAGGACGAACGCCATCTGGACAAATTCGACGGCGTATTCGGACAGGTGTTTAAGGGCCTTGATCTCATGAGCGATGCGCCCCAGGCGCAGATCCCTGAAGAGTGGCTGCGGCTGATGGGCGAGAAATTTCTCACCGAAGACGAAAAGCGTGAAATCCAGGCGTTGGGCGGCTGGGACAAAATCATGGAAGAGCTGAAAAAACGCCTGGCCGAACAAAAAGAGCGCCATCAAGGCGGCAATAAATGGATTGGCACCGGCGGCACGTCTCCATTCGGCGCCTATGGCTACAATCCCGCCGGCATCAGGATCGGACAAAAAGAAAGCCGGCATCAGCGCGCCATCAAAGTCTGGGACAAACGCGAATATAAAGATCTTGACGACAGTATTGAGCTGGGCACGCGCAATATGAAAATGGCGCTGCGCCGCTTACGCCGCTTTGCGCGAGAAGGGGCCGCCGAGGAACTCGATCTGGACGGTACAATAAAAGGCACCGCCCATAACGGCTATCTGGATATTCAAATGCGGCCGGAGCGGCGCAATACAGTTAAAGTGTTAATGTTTTTTGACATTGGCGGCTCCATGGACTGGCATATCCAAATCGCTCAGGAATTATTTTCAGCCGCCCGCGCGGAGTTTAAACATTTAGAATATTATTATTTTCACAACTGCCTGTATGAATTTGTCTGGAAAGATAATTCACGCCGCTGGAATGAGAAAATAGCCACTTGGGATGTGTTGCATAGCTATCCATCGGACTACAAAGTGATCATCATTGGTGATGCGTCCATGAGCCCTTATGAAATCGCCATTGCCGGCGGGGCCGTTGAACATATGAATGAAGAAGCCGGCGCGGTTTGGATGGGCCGTCTCACCCAGCGCTTTGCCAATGCGGTCTGGCTGAACCCCATCCCCGAGCAACGCTGGGACTGGACGCCGTCAATTGAAATGATGGGCGAATTAATGGATCAGCGGATGTTTCCATTAACCTTGCAAGGAATAGATGACGCCATTCAAGAACTGATGCGTTGATATTATGTTATGGCTGATTTGCAACAGTTTCGGTGCATTCACAGTTCTATGCCCTGCTCTCGC
>JAJRRE010000041.1 GCA_024279745.1 Alphaproteobacteria bacterium | reverse complement strand
TTCGGTTTATCGCTCAAGGTCGGGCTGTCCCAAGTGGTCTTCGCCAAAAAACGGCCAGCCAGGCCGCACGCTCGACCTTCTCCATACAGCAACCGGAGCGGTTCGCACAGCATAAGCATGTCGATACCCACATGCGCGGCATTTTTTGTCTCGCGGCTGGTTTACTGTCTCACGGGCCGTATCGGACGCAAAAGGCGTCCGGGCCCTGCGACGGCACGCCGAACATTATTCGCTGGGGAGGTGTCCTGAGAGGGGAGCGGTTGGTTTGAGTTTTCTGATCTCGCTCACGGGCGTTCACCGCTTGGTTTGAACCTGAGCAAGAGGAAATGTCACTGGGTGGCGCCCAAGCTGGCCCTGCGCGGGCGCGGCGCACGGGCGCCGGGTCGCTTTGCTCCCGGTGGTGCAGGACGGAAGCAAAGCCCACGGAACTATCACAGCTCGGACTTCTCAGCTCCAGCCCGGCTCTCACCATTTGGGCAGGTTCCGGCACGACTGTGCCCAGCGGCCAAGGGCCGCCGCGAACCGTTTCGCGCCCCGCCGGAGGTGCCCACGCTTCAGCGTGGATCAGCACCGCGAGGCAGAAAAACAGCGCGCAAAGTCCCGGGAACTCTCACAGCTCGAACCCATCGGCTCCGGCTTGGCTCTCACCATTTGGGCACGCCCACGTCGGCTTGTCCGACCGGGCTGCAAGCGCAGCCCCGGGCCTTAGGCCCGCCCCGCCGGAGCGCCACTTCGCGCGTGAGGTCAATAAACAGCGCTAACTATTTGAACCCGAGAATCGCGCGCAAGGTCTGCAAATGGGTTTCATCGGTGCCGGTTGGCAAAAGCAGCCCTTCGCGCGAGCGCAGGACAACCATTGGCGTGGCGCTGGAGCCGTAACCGTCATCGTCGTAGCCGTTGATCATTTGCATAGTAGCAACCTGGTCGAACGCGACTTCGCGGTTGGTGCTGGCAAAACAACCCTGGCGCTCGACGGTCATGGAGCGATTGTCCCGGTCGAATGTAACGGCTTTGACCGGGCCGGGCGAAACAACCGAACAGGCGAACATGAATGTACAGGCCAGCATGGCGCAGATCATAATGAGGGTGAGCATGAAGGGGCCATGCGCCAAGACCTTGGGGTCAATCAGCGCGAACACAAAGATGGGCGCGGCCAGACCCGTCATCATGGCGCCGACAAAGTGCATCGTAAAACGCGAGCCGATAGCGCAAGGTTTATAATCGGTACTGTGCAGGATCAAATCGCGGCCCTGCTCACTCAAAACAACCATTATATCATTCACTCCGCCATTGCTTAAACATCAATGGCGACTTTAGCTACAATTTGTTACAACAATGTTCAGCGCGCTGCCTAACGCCGGATGAATATATTCGCTAAAATTTTATGCAACTGGCGACAGGTCTGAATTGCCAGGGCGTCAATCGAAACCAGCTGGACTGTCTCAGCTGTGAGAGTTCCGTAATTGTTTCCGGGCTGCACTACGGCGAACAATGTTTGCCCGCCAATCGTTTGGCGCGCTGTCGCAGGGCCCGGACGCATTTTTTGCGTCCGATACGGCCCGCGAGACAAAGAAATCAAACTCTTTCAGCTCTTGAGTCGCATCGCGGGAAAAGTGCCGCTTATCAGGCAGCGTTCTGCGCGGCTTTACTGCGCTCATGGCGTTTGCGATCATTGGGATCGAGAAAGCGCTTGCGCAGGCGAATTGATTTGGGCGTGATCTCGACCAATTCATCGTCGGTGATATAGGCCATTGCTTTTTCCAAAGTCATGGCCATCGGCGGCGTCAGCACAATGGCCTCGTCCTTACCCGTTGAGCGTACATTGGACAGCTTTTTGCCCTTCAGCACATTCACGATGAGATCATTGTCGCGCGTATGCTGGCCAACAATCATGCCCTCATAAACCTTGGTTTGCGAGCCGATCATTAACGGTCCGCGATCTTCCAGGAAGAATAGCGCATAAGCCACAGCCACGCCTTGGCCGTTTGAAATCAACACTCCCGTATGACGGCTTTTGATATTGCCCTTATGCGGCGCATAGGCGTGGAACAGCCGGTTCATTACGGCGGTGCCGCGGGTGTCGGTCAATAGCTCGCCCTGATAGCCAATGAGGCCGCGAGTTGGCACATGAAACACCAGCCGCTGGCGTCCACCACCCGACGGGCGCATTTCCAAAAGCTCGCCCTTGCGCTCCGATAATTTTTGCACGACCGTGCCGGAATGCTCTTCATCGACGTCGATGATGCATTCTTCAATCGGCTCCAGCCGCTCGCCAGTGGTCTCGTCCTCGCGGTAAACCACGCGCGGGCGCGAGACGGTCAGCTCAAAGCCTTCGCGGCGCATGGTCTCAATCAAGATACCCAATTGCAACTCGCCGCGCCCCGCTACGTTGAACGCATCGGTGCCTTCAGCTTCAGTAATCTGCACGGCAACATTGCGTTCGGCTTCTTTCATCAAGCGGTCGCGAATGACGCGGCTTTGCACCTTGTCGCCTTCCGTGCCGACCAGTGGGCCGTCATTAATGCGGAACATCATCGACAGGGTTGGCGGATCGATCGGCTGGGCTTCAATCGGCGTTTCAACCTCGCGGTTGCAAATCGTATCGGCAACGGTAGCTTCGCTCATCCCCGACAAGGCGACGATATCGCCGGCAATGCCTTCGTCAATCGGCTGGCGTTCCAATCCGCGAAAGGCCAGCACCTTGGAAATGCGGAAGCTTTCAACGGTTTTGCCATCGCGGCTCAGCGCTTTGACCGCCTGATTTGGTTTAACTGTGCCCGATGTAATGCGGCCGGTGAGAATGCGGCCCAGGAAAGGATCGGCTTCCAGCGTCGTGGCCAGCATGGTAAAGGCGCTCTCATTGATGGCCGGTGCGGGCACATGGGCGACAACCAGATCAAATAGGGGCGCCATATCTTCTTTGGGGCCCTCGGGTTCGTTCGCCATCCAGCCTTCTTTGGCCGAGCCGTAAAGTATGGGGAAATCCAATTGCTCGTCATCGGCGTCAAGCGCGGCGAACAGATCAAAAACCTCATTCACAACATCCTGGTGACGCTCATCGGGCCGGTCGATCTTGTTGATCGCCACAATCGGCTTCAGGCCGCGTTTCAAGGCTTTGGAGACCACGAATTTGGTCTGTGGTAGCGGGCCTTCAGAGGCATCGACCAGCACAATCACGCCGTCGACCATATTGAGGATGCGCTCTACTTCGCCGCCAAAATCCGCATGGCCTGGAGTGTCGACAATATTTATGCGCATGCCATTCCACACCACCGATGTGCATTTGGCCAGAATGGTAATGCCGCGCTCACGTTCCAGATCGTTGGAATCCATGGCCCGCTCGTCAACCTTCTGGTTGTCGCGAAACACGCCGGATTGGCGTAAAAGCACGTCGATCAGTGAAGTTT